>JANNHN010000061.1:0-3648 GCA_031404395.1 Betaproteobacteria bacterium | reverse complement strand
TCCGCAAATGCGATACGTGAGCCTCTAAAGGAGGGACGGTTGATCGTACTGCCGAGAATTTTCCAACGATATTAGGCATCAAAATTAATAATTCAATATTTTATTGAGTTAAAAGTATCGGTGAAGCGCTGGAATGGATTTCATTTCTTTGCACTCGCCTTCCCATACCAATCCATGATCTGCTCCCCCGTCCAGAACGCCACGCCCTTCTGCTTGCGCAGCTTGCGGAACACGCGCTCGACGGTGTTGATCCGGTGCGGCACGCCGGAAATGTACGGATGCAATGCAATCGCCATGATCTTGGCGCGGGTCTTGCCTTCCTCGTAGAGCCGTTCGAACTGGTCGGCGCAGCGCGATTCGAATTCGGCGGCGGCGTGGTGCTGCACCATCATCATCGCAATGTCATTGAGTTCGAGTGAATAAGGCATGCCCAGTACCTTGCCGTGGGCAGTCTGCACTTCCACCGGTTCATCATCCACCAGCCAGTCGGCGATGTACTTGATGCCCGCTTCCGCCAGATAGTCCGGCGTATAGATCGTCTCCGTCAGCCCCGGCGACAGCCAGCCGATGGGCGCTCTTCCGGTGAATGACTTGATCTCGCGGATGGTGCGCCGGATCATCGCCCGCTGGTCTTTCTCGACATGGGTCGGCTGCTGATCCCAGGAATGGCCGACGAACTCCCAGCCGGTTTTCAGCGCCGACTCGGCGACCCGCGCGTAATCGGTGCATACCCGGCCGTTGGTGAACAGCGACCCCTTGATGCCGAGATCATCGAGTATTGCTTTCATGCGCCAGTAGCCCACGCGCATGCCGTATTCATGCCAGGCCCAGTGCGCGAAGTCCGGTAGCCGCGTGACATTCGTCGGCGGCGGCAGCACCTGGCGCGGCATCGGGCGGTGGATGTCCCACACCTCGACGTTGATCACCGGCCACACCACCAGCCGCGTGCCCGCAGGCAGCTTCAGCGGCGGACGGTCGATAATGGGCACGTAGGGCAGTCGTTTGGACGGGATCATGGCGGCTCCGGATTGAAGGGCAAGTTGCTGCCCGATTATAACGACGCCCCGCGCCGTTGAGCACACCCCGGCATTGCACTACCATCGCGGCTCACTCTTGGAGAAGAACCACCATGGATCTGCCCTGCCTGCCGCCGATTGCCGCCACCCGCCCGCCGCAAATCTCCTCGCCCGCGGGCGCCTGCGATACGCATTTCCACATCTTCGGACCGGCGGCGAAATTTCCGTTCGCCGCCAAGCGTTCATACACCCCGGAAGATGCGCCGCTGGAGAATCTGATCAGGATGCTTGACACGCTGGGCATGGCGCGCGGCGTGGTGGTGCAGGGCCATCCCTACGCCACCGATAACACCGTGGTGCTGGATGCGCTGAAACGTGAACCCAAACGCCTGCGCGGCACTGCCATCGTCACGCCGGACATCGGCCGCGAGGAATTGCAGCGCATGGCCGACGCCGGCGTCCGCGCCCTGCGTTTCCACCACATGCCGCACGGCGTCGGCTTCAGCCCGCTGGGCATGCAATCCTTCGAAAAGCTGGCGCCGGTCATGGCCGACCTCGGCCTGCACGCGCAGTTCATGATGGATGCCAACGCGCTGGACAGCGCACTGCCCTACTTCAAAAACTGGAAACTGCCCGTGGTGCTGGATCACATGGGCAATGTCGATGGATCACTCGGCGCGAATCAGCCCGGCGTGCAACACATGTGCAAACTGCTCGCCGAAGGACGCATCTGGGTAAAAGTGTCAGGATCTTATCGGGTGTCGGCGCAGTATCCCGACTATGCAGACGCCCGCGCCATCCACGAAGCGCTGGTGCGTGCTAATCCGGATCAGATCATCTGGGGCACCGACTGGCCGCATCCGCGGCTGGAAAAAGACATGCCTGAAGACGGGCACCTGCTGGATCTATTCAATGCATGGACGCCGGACGCGGGGCTGCGCAAGAAAATCCTGGTGGACAATCCGGTAAAACTCTACGGGTTCAAATAACCAAGCTACCCCGCAGGGACGGTCAAAGCACCCCGCACCGTTTCAATACGCTGGCGATTGATGCCCAGATCCCCGCGTCCCACGCGGGAGGCGGAGCGGACCTGGATCACATTGTGCACCGGGTCGAACCAGAACTCGACATCATCCACGAACTTCAGCAGCTTGCTGGTGAACTGCGCGTAGAGGTAATCGGGATCACTTTTTACGACCCGGGCACCCGCCATGCCCGAGACGATCACCTTGATCCGCGCCAGCGTGGCCGGGCCATTGCCCTGCACCGCCAGTGGCGCGATGTCGGCATAGTGCCGCTGCGGGTGATCTGGATACAGCACAGCCTGACTGGAAACGCTGTTTTCGGTATTGGAGGGCGGCTTCAGCCTGCCCCCGCGCACGCCCAGATCGGCCGGCGGCGTACCCTGCAGCCAACCCAACTGACCTGCAATCACCACCAGCAATGCCAGCGATACCACGATGATGGGCAGCCAGGTCAACATGGGCACAGGGAAAATCCGCATAGCTCGTCAGGAATGAAAGGATATGGTCCGGTCAACAGGGTGTCACGCCACTGTCCCAAACAGAATCCCAACGCCTGCCGTCAGCGCCATCGCCAGTGCGCCCCAGAACGTGACACGCATCGCGCCCACCGTCGCACTGGCGCCGCCCACCCGCGCAGCCAATCCGCCGAGTATGGCGAGGAACACCAGCGAAGTTCCGGAAACGACGGGGATCAGACTTGACTCAGACACCAGGGCGACAGCCAGCAGCGGCATGGCTGCGCCGACAGCGAAGCTGGCCGCCGAGGTCAGCGCCGCCTGCATCGGCCGCGCGCTGAACGTCTCGGAGATACCGAGTTCGTCGCGGGCATGCGCGCCCAGCGCGTCATGCGCCATGAGCTGCTCGGCAACCTGCTTCGCGAGCGCGGGATCGAGGCCGCGGCCGACGTAGATCGCCTCCAGTTCCCGGTGCTCGCCCTGACTGTCCATTTCGAGCTCCTTGCGCTCCAGGTCGAGCGCGGCCTGTTCGGAATCGGCCTGCGAGCGTACCGACACGTATTCACCGGCAGCCATCGACATGGCCCCTGCGACCAGGCCGGCAATTCCTGCGACCATCACGCTGTCATGGGTTGCATTCGCAGCGGCGACACCGAGCACCAGGCTCGCCGTCGATACGATGCCGTCGTTGGCGCCCAACACTGCCGCGCGTAACCAGCCGATGCGGTCTGTGCGGTGGCGTTCTTTGTGGCGATATGACATTCTGGAGGTTCTTTCATGGGTCGTGCGATTAACGTCCGTGGTGAAGCGCGCGCGGCCGCTCTTGCCGCGCGTCGCTTTCGACCACCCGGTTAGAGCGCATCATCCCGTTTTCGGCCAAGCTGAAATGGCCTGAAGCGTGAATCCAAGAACGAAGGAAACGAGTCCCCACCACGCGATTTTGCTGGCACGCGTCCGCTCTCGTACGCGATCACGCTTGAACGATTCATTCTTCTCGAGCAATTCGGGTGTGCCAATATCGTGGACCGTTTCTCCGACTACCTGGCGTTCGAGAAGAAACGCTTCCCGCAGAGTGGTGCGAACGCTCAGGTACACGAAAATCGCCCCTACGATGTCGAAACCCAGACCGATCACGGCACCCCATGTTTGAGC
>JANNHN010000060.1:0-1616 GCA_031404395.1 Betaproteobacteria bacterium | reverse complement strand
GCCGATCGGGGCGTTGGCGCTATCCCTGTATCCAGGGCAGCCCCGCGGCGCGCCAGCCGCCGACAGTATTGCGATGACCCTGCGGATCGCGGTCTCCCTCGAATCCTTCCAGCACGTTGTAGCAGTTGGAGTAACCCGCCTGCGTCGCCAGCATTGCGGCATGGTGTGAGCGGCCACCGCTGCGGCAGATGAAAAGCACCGGCGCGTCGGCAGCGACCTTCTGCTGCAACTGTTGCACGAACCCGGAGTTCGGCCGGTTGTCGGGGTAGCTGAGCCATTCGATCTCGACGGAGGCAGGGATGCGGCCGACCCAGTCCCATTCAGCGCGGGTGCGCACATCGACCAGTTGCGTGCCCGGCAATGTTTGCCACAACTCAAAGGCTTCCTGCGGCAGCAGTGCGCCGCTGTATGGCAGGCCCATTTGTGCGGCGCGGGCGCGGGCGGTTTCAAGTATCGCTGGGCTGTTGCTCATGGCGGATTCTCAATCGAATTTCGGCTGCGGATTTTAACCGGGCGCGGCGTGGAGTGCGATAAATAAGGGGATGCACTATAATAGAGCGCGAGGAAACAGGGCGCACAGAACCGGTGCGGACCATAACGGATGGCATATAAAAATATATTTATTATCAACAAGATAACAGCGAACCGCCTTGGTACGCATCCTGCTCACTCAAACACCGGAACAATTTCAATCCCCTTAATATTTAGTAATCGTTAGGAGAATTAGATGGGAAGCGCTGCCTATGTCATGAAGCTGCTCAAGGACAACGAAGTCAAGTTTGTTGACCTGCGATTTACCGATACCCGGGGCAAGGAGCAGCATGTGTCCGTGCCGACCAAGATGTTTGGCGACGACAAGTTTACCGACGGTCACGCTTTTGATGGCTCGTCGATTGCCGGCTGGAAAGGCATTCAGGCCTCCGACATGCTGCTGATGCCGGATCCCGGCAGTGCACGCATGGATCCGTTTACTGATGAAGCGACGCTGAATCTGACCTGCGACGTGGTCGAACCGTCGGACGGCAAGGGCTACGACCGCGATCCGCGCTCGATCGCCAAGCGCGGCGAGGCGTACCTGAAATCCACCGGCATCGGCGACACCGCCTATTTCGGTCCGGAACCCGAATTCTTCATTTTTGATTCGGTGACCTGGAGCGTCGATATGTCCGGCTCCTCGGTCAAGGTGAGCACATCCGAAGCGCCGTGGTCGTCCGGCGAGAACACCGAAGGCGGCAACATGGGCCATCGTCCGCCGGTCAAAGGCGGTTACTTCCCGGTGCCCCCGGTCGATTCGCTGCAGGACATCCGCTCCGCCATGTGCCTCGCGCTGGAAGAGCAGGGCGTCGTTGTCGAAGTACATCACCACGAAGTTGCGGCGCCCGGCCAATGCGAAATCGGCACCCTGTTCAACAGCCTGGTCAAGCGTGCCGACTGGAATCAGATCCTCAAATACACCGTGCACAATGTTGCACATTCATACGGCAAGACGGCGACATTCATGCCCAAGCCCATCGTCGGCGACAACGGCTCCGGCATGCATGTGCATCAGTCTTTGTGGAAGGGCGGCCAGAACCTGTTCAGCGGCAATGGTTACGCCGGGCTGTCCGAACTCGCGT
>JANNHN010000059.1:0-6878 GCA_031404395.1 Betaproteobacteria bacterium | reverse complement strand
CCGTTGACCAGCATGAACACCGCCGAGCCGCCGGTGCTGGTCGCCGGGCCGTGATAGCCGTACAGCGGATCGGCCAGCGCTTCGACCGTGGCCACGATCACCGGCATGTATTCCGGTTTGCAGCCGGCCATTACCGCGTTGATGGCGACTTTCTCCGCGGTCACCGACACCTGGCGATTTTCGATGAACGAGAGCTGCTGTCCGGGCTGAAGGTTCGCCGCCGCGAGCATCGCCTCAATGCGTTCCGCGGTCGGCGGAATCACCGGCAGACCGTCGGTCCAGCCGTTGGCGTAACAAAGGTCGATGGCACTGCCAGGATCATCGACCGTATGCCGCCGCGATTTGAGTTCGATCATGCCGCCCCTCCGGATGGCCCGGTCTGAGCCGGGAAAATTGCGAATCAGTCTACCCCAATCCCGATGCATCTCTCCTGCGTGTTCCAGGTGTTGATACCCCACCCTTCGTCGCTCCGGCGAAAGCCGGAGTCCAGGGTCCTTCCCGGCAGGACAGATTGTTCCTGGATTCCGGCTTTCGCCGGAATGACGAGGGCTTTTTGCCAGTCAGTCGGCGCACTCATCCACATCGTGAGCGCGCAACTCTGGTAACGTGACGACCGCATAACGCTGACGACCCGACACGCCATGTCCGAACTGATATTGCTCGCCCTCTTTGCCGCGCTCGGCTGGCTGTGGTGGGACAGCATGCAGGCGCGCGAAGCCGCGGTTGCCGCAGCGCGCGACGCATGCCTGTCTGAAGGCCTGCTGTTTCTCGATGACACTGTCGGCATCGCCGGCATCAAACCGGCGCGCGACGCCGATGGCCGTCTGCTGCTGCAACGCGCTTACGACTTCGAATTCAGCGATACCGGCGACAACCGCGTCAAAGGCAGCGTGGTGATGCTGGGCCGCCGTGTCATGCTGCTCAACCTGCAGCCGCCGCCCGTGGCGACAGTCAACACCCTGCACTGACACCCGGCGCGCCTATCTGCGGTGCGCCCGCACCAGCAACGTGCGCGATCCGGCGCTGGGAAAACCAGGTTTATCCGACGATCAGGGACGTGATCTACTCGTCGGAGTAAGCAGGACGGGCTGCATGGAACGCGCAGCACCCTGAACCCGCTCCGTCCTTCAGGCCGCGCGACGCCTTTTCGCGCAAGTCCCCATTATTGCGCCGTCCACCCGCCGTCGATGGCCTGCAACGTGCCGGTGATCGACGCGGCATCGTCACCCGCCAGAAAACACGCCAGCGCGGCCACCTGCTCCACGGTCACAAACTGTTTGGTCGGCTGCGCGGCGAGCAACACGTCGCGCACTACCTGCTCTTCAGTAATGCCGCGCGCCCTGGCGGTATCGGGTATCTGTTTCTCCACCAGCGGCGTACGCACATAGCCGGGACAGATGGCGTTGACGGTGATACCGAAGGTCGCAGTCTCCAGCGCCACGGTTTTGGTCAGCCCGGCGACGCCGTGTTTGGCCGCGACATAAGCCGACTTGAACGGCGAGGCCACCAGCGCGTGCGCTGAAGCGATGTTGATAATGCGCCCCCATTTGCGCTGTTTCATGCCGGGCACCGCGTGGCGGATGGTGTGGAACAGCGCGACCAGGTTGATGGCGATGATGGCGTCCCATTTTTCCGGCGGGAATTCTTCGATGGGCGACACGAACTGGATGCCGGCATTGTTGACCAGAATGTCCACCCCGCCGAATGCGGCCGCCGCCTTGTCCATCATGGCGGCGATTTCCGCGGGCTTGCTCATGTCGGCGCTGTCGTACGCCACGGTAACGCCGTGCTCGCGTGCGAGTTGCATGCGCAGGGATTCAATTTCCGCCGGATTGCCGAATCCGTTCAGCACGATATTGACGCCGCGCGCGGCCAGCGCGGCGGCCACAGCCAGTCCGATGCCGCTGGTGGATCCGGTGACGACTGCACATTTGCCTTTCAGCATGATTCACTCTCCTGTGGGCGCGTACTCATCATGTCAATGATGCAAATAATGACGCAAAATCCGCGCCAGCGCGCGCAACCGCATGCCGGTCAGCGGCGGCGCTCGCCGCGTATCATATAGAGACTGCTGCCGACGATGACCGCGGCACCCATCCACAGCCAGAAATCCGGCAATTCGCCCCAGACGATGAACCCGAGCACGGCTGCCCACAGCAGCGCCGTATAACGGATGGGCGCGACCATCGAAGCTTCGCTGGTGCGCAATGCCTCAATGATGCAGAAATGCGCCGTGCCGTTGAAAATACCGGCAGCAAGAAACCAGAATGCCGCCGTCGCGCTGACCGGCGCCCAGCCGAACGGCGCGGTCGCCAATCCGCCCGCCATCAGAATGATGTTGGACCAGAACAGGATCGCGATGGAAGTCTCGGTGCGTGACAGCCGCCGCGTCAGCACGTCGCGCAGCGCGTTGACCAGCGCACCGATCACCGGCAGCAGCAGCGCCCACTGAAAAGTTTCGCCGCCGGGTCGCATGATGATCAGCACACCGGCAAAACCGCCGAGCACCGCGATCCAGCGGTGGCGCCCGATGCGTTCGCCGAGCAGCGGCGCCGACAGCACCACCATGAAGATCGGGCTGGCGAACAGCATGGTCACTGCAGTGGCCAGCGGCAACTCGCCGAGACTCCAGACGATGAATATTGAACCGATGAGGAACAATACCCCGCGAACGATCTGGCCGCTCCAGCTCACGACCCGCAGTGCGCTCCAGCGGCTGAAAAACATCACATACGGAATGAGCACCAGCAGCGTCGCGGCCTGACGCAGGCCGATGACCTGCCCGACCGGATGTGTCTGCACCAGAAATTTGCTTGCCGCATCGTTGGCGGTGAGCAAGGCGATGCCGAGCGACATCAGCAACAGGCTGCGGGTCATCGGCGTCATCGCTTACACCGCCCCGCGCGGCGAAACACGTGACGAAGCGCGCCACAACAAGGCCGCCGATATCACCAGCAGCGCGCCGGCCAGCAACAACCCGCTGGCGAATCCCCATCCCGCACCGAGCATCACACTCGCCACAACCGGGCCGAGGATTTGCCCGAATGCGAACGCACCGGTCATCGCCGCCGTCAGATGCACCACATGGGCGCCGGCCACTGCGCGCGCTTCCTGAATGCTCAACATGGTGATCACCATGAAAGTGCCGCCGACGCACAGCGCCGCCACCATGATCGCCGTCAATCCGCTCCAGAACACCGGAATCACCACGCCGAAGGCCATCACCAGATGGCAGACCATCCATACCCGGCGCGGATGAAAGCCCCGCAGCAGCGTCGCCGCGCCCAGCGTGGAGAGCATCGCCGCGGCGCCGAACACCGGCCACGCCCAGCCGAACACTGCGGGATCACTGATGATGTCGCGCGCCATCACCGGCAGAAAAGTCGCCGGGATGATGTAGCCGAAACCGGAAACGCCAAAGCAAAACACCAGCAATGCCGCCTCGCGGCTCCATGGCGTTCCATCTGCCGTCGGACGCGAACGCGCATGCTGCATCGCGCCGCTGCCGCCGCGATAGGTGCGCCACACCGCAGCGGTGATGACCAGCGCGAGCGTGCCCATGATCATCCACAACTGCGGAGAACGCACGGATCCTCCCGTGAGTCCCACACAGATCACACCGACGATCATCGTGCCTGCGCCGACGCCGGCAAAAATCAGACTGTTCAACACCGGCTGCTGCAACGCCGCCAGCCGGTCGAGGCACCACGAAAACGCAAAGATTGCGATCCACGCATTGGCGATGCCCGCGATCAGGCGCAAGACCAGCCACATCGGATAGTGCGCAACAAAACCCATGGCGATCGTGGCCACGCCAATGATCAACATGCTGCCGAGCACTGCAGTATCGTCGCGCACGCGCAGCCGCGGCGCGAGCAGCGAGCCGGCGAAATAACCCAGGTAATTGGCAGAGGCAAGATAACCGCCGGCAGCGACGCTCAATCCGGCATCGTCCTGCATCAGCGGCAACAGCGGCGTAAAAGCAAAGCGCCCAATGCCCATGGCCACGGCCAGCGCAGCCATGCCGGCAAAAGCGATACGCAGCGCGGCGGCCTGAGTCATGGAGCCGGGACTATAACCGATCCGGACAAATGTAAATTAATTCAATAAAAACAACCAGTTATGGTATAAGCTCACAGTGGAATCAAAATACGAATGAACGACCTCCGTCCCTGATGTGATGCACGCGCGCTTAACCTGACAAAGCATTCCATGTCTATCAACTGGTTTCCCGGCCACATGGCCGTCGCCGTCGAAAAGATCAAAAAGGCGATGAAGGATCACGATCTGGTGATCGAAATCCTCGACGCACGCTGTCCCATGGCGAGCGCCAATCCGCTGATCGAATCGTTGCGCAACCACCGCCAGCGTCCCTGCCTCAAGGTACTCAACAAGATGGATCTGGCCGATCCCAATGCCACATCGGCATGGCTGGCGTTTTTCAGCGCGCAGGAAAATGTGCAGGCGATTGCGCTGTCCTGCAAAAAACCGGGGGATGCTGCCAAAGTGGTGCCTGCCGCCAAAAAACTGGCGCCGCACCGCAACGACAATTTCAAACCGCTGCGCATGCTGATCATGGGCGTGCCCAACGTCGGCAAATCAACCCTGATCAACGCGCTGCTCAAGCAACGCAAGGCCAAGGTGGGCGATGAGCCGGCGGTGACCAAGGCGCTCGCGCGTTACGACCTGTCCTCCACGGTGAGCATCACCGACACGCCGGGGCTGATGTGGCCGCGCATCGAACACCCGGACGACGGCCTGATGCTTGCCGCCAGCCACCTGATCGGTGCCAAGGCCTATATCGAATCCGAAGTAGCGGTGTTTCTGGCAGGGATTTTACTGGCGCGTTATCCCAAGGCGCTGGCGGCACGCTACAAGTTGGCGGCGACCCCCGTCGATGCTGTCGGCGTGATCGAAGTCGTGGCCGCCAGGCGCGGCTTCCGTCTCAAGGGCGGGGGTTTCGATTTCGACAAAGCAGCCATCACCCTGCTGATCGATTATCGCAGCGGCGCATTTGGCCGCGTGAGCCTGGAGACGCCGGCGACGTTCAAAGCGAGGCCAGTCAGCGTCAATCAAGAGGATGTGCTCAAGAGCGGGGATGAAGACGCAGCCCCATAGTTTGGTTGATGCAGGAAATCGGCCCTCGTCCCCATGTCATGGCCTAAGCTTTTGCCGCCATGCGCCTGCTTGCTGGTTGAGCCGCAACCACTTCCCACCCGGCGACACCACCGGCAACGACCGTAAATAACGGATGGGGTACGGGCTGTTTGACGCCTTCAAACTGAACCAGCCACGAGGGGGCGCGTGTCCTGAGCTTGTTGATGAGATGCACCCACTCATAGTGGAGTTGCCCCCGCGTGACCAGCAGCGGCTCGACAGTGCCGCTACGACCGATTTTCTTCGCGTCGAAACAATAATTGCGACGCATCGCCTCCGCGTGAACCAGCCGCAGGTAGGCTGCGATATGCTTTTTGGGAGCGGGTGACTGCAGAAATCGCGCGAGTTGAGGATGATGCCGGTAGCCGCGCGTCTGACCGGCGATTACCGCCTGAGCCAGCAAACCTTCCCGCCACAAAGCTACCAGACCTTTCTGGTCCAGATACTGCGGGTGCAAAGACCAGAGGCGCATCTTTTCTCCATCGGTTAGCCCTGTGTGATGAAACCGCAACAGTAACGTGCAAAACCCGCTCTGCCGCCCTAAAACACAAACTGCCGCCCCACCGCCGACGGCACGATCACTTCCTCACCGAAAGCCTGCACCAGCGCGCCCACCGCGCGCCAGCCGGTGCAGTGCGCGGGCACGATGCGTTTCAAACCAAAACCACGCATGTCGCCGACGGTGTCGGGAATGATGGCCTCGACCTGCGGGCCCGACAGATGGAAACCGCCCATCACCGCGTGCAGCGGCACGTCGCCGAAGGCGTTGCGCGCATCTTTCAGCACGTTGATCACGCCGGCATGTGAACACGCGGTGAACACCACCGCGCCCTTGCCTTTGACATGCAGCGCGACGTAGCGCTCATCCATGATCCACGGATCGGGTTCCCAGCCTTTGCCGTCGGTGGTGCGCTTGAGGTGTCCCGGCAGGCCTTTTTCGTACGGCGTCACGCGCGGAATCTCGCCGCTCAGGTAAAAACAGTTGTCGAGGATGCGCCGCGCTTCCGGCGTGTTGATGACGATGGCGCCGGCATCGGTGAGTTCCTGCGGGCTGGGCACGGCCTTCTGCGGCAACGGATCGCCGCTGTGGCGCAGCGTGCCGCGGGGCACGAACATGCCGGGATTGACGTGGCATTCCAGCCGCCGGCCGTTGTTGGCGGCGCGTACCTGGCGCACCGCCTCGACCAGACCGCCGGCATGATCCCAATGGCCGTGCGACAGCACGACGGCACCGGCGTCACCAAAGGGGATTTTCAGCAGGGCACCATTGCGGGTGACGGTATAGGCCTCGGGGCCGGCGTCGAACACCAGCGTCTGGGTACTGGTGCCGATATGCGCGGCAATGATCAGTGACAGACCGTGGTGGGCGCAGCAGCGGTATTCGCCTGCTGACTCCTTCAGCGTACCGCGTTTCAACAGCAGCGGCACTTCATTGGTGACGCCGGCGGGAACGGTGGACAGGCTGTCGGTCACGTTATCGACCAGCACCTGCACGGTGATCGAATCAACGGCCTGCAGGCCGCGGGTGATTGCCAGGGACATGATGATTTCTCGTCTGGAGTAATGCGAATCAGTATAACTACGGCGATGAAATTACGCGCCAAAAACCGTCAATTTACCAGCGAAAACCGGGCGAAGCGCGTATAGTGAATCCACACGCAAAGGAACCGGAATCATGAGCATGACCGACCAGGCTTATCTCGAGACCTACCGCAAACTCG
>JANNHN010000058.1:0-2430 GCA_031404395.1 Betaproteobacteria bacterium | reverse complement strand
GTGCCCATTTTTTTCTGCTGATGGGTAATGTTCTGGCCTTCACCGGCCTCGCCCATGCCGTACCCCTTGACGGTCTTCGCCAGAATCACCGTCGGCTGCCCGGTGTGCTTCATCGCCGCCGCGTAGGCCGCGTACATCTTGTGCGGATCGTGGCCACCGCGATTCAGGCGCCAGATGTCGTCGTCCGACATGTTGGACACCAGCGCCGCAAGCTCCGGATACTTGCCGAAGAAATGCTTGCGCACGAATGCGCCGTCCTGCGACTTGAATGTCTGGTATTCGCCATCCACGCATTCTTCCATGCGCTTCAGCAGAATGCCGGTCTTGTCTTTCAGCAGCAGCGGATCCCAATAGGACCCCCAGACCACCTTGATCACGTTCCAGCCGGAACCGCGAAAATCCGATTCCAGCTCCTGGATAATCTTGCCGTTGCCGCGCACCGGACCATCAAGGCGCTGCAGGTTGCAGTTGATGACAAAAATCAGGTTGTCGAGTTTCTCGCGACCGGCGAGCGAAATCGCCCCCTTCGATTCCGGCTCGTCCATCTCGCCGTCGCCCATGAACGCCCAGACCTTGCGGCCCTGTGGCTCGATCAACCCGCGATCCTTCAGGTAGCGCATGAAACGCGCCTGATAAATCGCCATCAACGGGCCCAACCCCATGGACACCGTCGGGAATTGCCAGAAATCCGGCATCAGCCATGGATGCGGGTAGGACGACAGCCCTTTGCCATCGACTTCCTGGCGGAAATTGTTCAGTTGCTCTTCGGTAATCCGCCCTTCGAGGTAGGCGCGCGCATAAACCCCCGGCGCCGAGTGCCCCTGAATGTACACGAGATCGCCGCCGAATTTTTCGTTGGCCGCGCGGAAAAAATGATTAAAGCCGACGTCATACAGCGTCGCCGCCGAGGCGAAGCTGGCGATATGGCCGCCCAGTTCGGAGGATGCCTTGTTGGCGCGAATGACAGTGGCCATCGCATTCCAGCGCACCAGCGAGCGGATCTTGTGTTCGAGTTCGGCATCCCCTGGAGAGCGCTCTTCGTGCTCCGGCGGAATGGTGTTCATGTACGCCGTATTGGCGTTATACGGAATGTAGGCGCCGGAGCGACGCGCTTCGTTGACCAGCCGGTCCAGCAGAAAATTGGCTCGATCCGGACCTTCGCGCTCCAGCACCGATTGCAGCGCTTCAAGCCACTCGCGGGTTTCCTCGGGATCCGGATCACTCCGGATGTCGTTCAAATCCATGGACATTACCTTTGTGGGGCTGTGCGTTCGCAGCGACTGCGGCACTTCATGGCGCCTGAACCGCTGTCATACGGGGAGCCATCATTGTAACATCCGCCCCCGGCGGCCCCCGTGCCGAATCCGGCCTCAGGAACCCGCACTCTCCCGGCAACGCGACGGCAGATAACGCGGATGCAAGTCGCCGGGCGCGCAACGCCAGATGACCTTGCCGGCATTAATCGACGGCACCAGCACGAACGTACGACCCTCCACCGGCGGAGACTGCAGCGTGACGGTCAACACGCCGGTTTTGGCATCGATGGTGATGCTGCGCACCGCTGGCGGCAGCGGATCGGCATAACCGGCTTCTGCAACGCTGCCCGGCAGCACCTGGTTTTTTTCGACATGGCCGCCCACCGCCGTCGCTGCCGCCTCGGCGGCGGAGATCGCCGTAACGACCTTTGCGCGCCCCTGAAAATCCTGATAGGCCGGAATCGCAATTGCCGCCAGTATCCCGATCACGGCAATCATCATGAACACACCGACGATAACGACCACGACGATCAGCGCGCCGCTGTTGTTCGACGGTATGCCGTCGTTGTACTTCTGATCCCATTTGTCGTCGCTGGTGCAGAGAAATACGATGCCCTCGATGAAGGCGATCAGTCCCGGAATCAGGGTCCAGAACAACAGCAGATAAAAAATGCCCCACCATTGCCCAAGATAAAACCGGTGTGCCCCCAAACCGCCGAGCAGGATGGCAAACAGGCCGGCGACCACCTTGCTCTTCTCGCGGTTGGTGCGGGGTTGCACGGCGCCACAGGCAGGACAGGCGCGCGCGGTTTTGTGTACCGATTTGCCGCAACCATGACAGGCTTTCATGTCGGACATGATGATCTCCCCTTGGCGCGATGCGACCGATACCCTCGGCGCTGACGCCGGCACCCTCAGGTTAACTCTAACTGATCACTGCGCGACGCGGGGGCGCGGGGCGCTCCCGTCCGGGCTGCCGTACTTTATAAATATATGTTTAAAAACAACAGGTTAAGTTGTTTTTCTGTATGCGGCTCAGCGCCCGGTGAACACTGCAGAGCGTTTGTCCAGAAACGCGCGCATGCCCTCGCGCTGATCCGCGCTGGCAAAAGACTGCGCGAACAACGCGGACTCCAGCGCACAACCCGCGGGCAGCGCCATATCCTGCCCGCGC
>JANNHN010000057.1:0-5031 GCA_031404395.1 Betaproteobacteria bacterium | reverse complement strand
CGCGAAGGCGCGAAAGTCGCGATCTGCGCGCGGCGCCAACCGCTGCTCGATGCCGTGGCCGCCGAAATCACCAAAGCCGGCGGCGAAGTGCTGGCCGTAGCAGCGGACATGAGCAAAGCCGCCGATTGCGAGCGCTTCATCGATGCAGTCGTCAAGCGCTTCGGCGGTGTGGACATCCTGCTCAACAATGCCGGCACCTCCAAACGCGGCAATTTCCTCGACCTCACGGATGACGAGTGGGCAGCCGATCTGGAACTGAAAGTATTTGGCGCCGTTCGCTGCTCCCGGCTGGTGATTCCGCACATGAAAAAACGCGGTGGTGGCCGCATCATCAACATCACGATTTCCAGCGCCAAGCAGCCGGGCGCAGGTTCTTACCCGACGTCGGTGTCGCGGGCGGCGGGTCTTGCCATCACCAAGGCATTGTCGAAGGAATTCGCCGCCGACAATATCCTCGTCAACACCATCTGCATCGGCAAAATCAAATCGGGGCAGCATGAGCGCCGCTACACCAAGGATGGCATCAGCGCGGATGATTACTACGCCTCGATCGGCAAGGACATTCCCCTCAAGCGTGCAGGCGAAGCCCAGGAAGTCGCCAACGTGATTACGTTTCTCGCATCAGGCGCTGCAAGCTACGTCACCGGCACCAGCATCAATCTCGATGGCGGAATTTCCGGCGTTCTGTAAATATCAATAAAAACAATGGGCTATGTCAAAACAGGCGCTCCATACTCAGCCGCGGCCCGTGCATCGCCAGATCAGAAAATGGTGCCGGAGATAGGAGTCGAACCTACGACCTTCGCATTACGAATGCGCTGCTCTACCAACTGAGCTACACCGGCAGGGACATCAAACAACTGGGGGGAAAGCGCGGAAAAGGGCCGTATTCTAGCGCACCCGGTCGCCGCCGGCGCGCACCCGCACAATGATATCCACGCCCTCGGTCACCATGCCCGGCGGCAGTTCCGGCAAGCCGGTCACTGTGAGTGCAGCCGCGGCGATGTCGGTGATCTCACCGGTATCGACGTTGTACAAATGCTGGTGCGGCTCTGTGTTCGGGTCATAAAACACACGCCTGGGATCAACAATGACCTCACGGATCAAACCGCGGTCGCGAAACAGGTTGAGCGTGTTATAGACCGTGGCCTTGGAGGTCTCGGCGTGGCGCTCGTTGACGAACGCCAGAATCTGGTCAGCCGACAGATGCCTGCCACGACTGAATAACGCGTAGGCGATCTCCAGCCGCTGGTGCGTAGGGGCAATCTGGTGATCGCGTAACAACACAGTCAGCGCCGGACGGTCGTAAGATATTGCTTTCATTGAGATTTATTTTAGTTCAATGACTGGACTTTGTCTAATTTAACGACACAACCGATGGTTGTCGCACAAAACGCCGCTGGACGTCCAAATGACGCCCAAACCGTGTCATTTTTCACAGCTTCCCCGCATCCGGACACCGCTCATGACGACCGGACGGCCACTTATCGGAAGCTGATGGTGACGGCGTAGAATCGGCCCTAATCTCTCTCCCACTACAAGGAGTTGTCATGAAATCCGCACGCGGCTTTACCCTGGTTGAACTCTTGGTCGTCGTGGCGATCGTCGGCATTCTCGCCGCCATCGCCGTTCCGCAATACTCAGACTACGTCACCCGCGGCAAGCTCGCCGAGGCAACGGCAACGCTGTCCGAGCACCGCGTCAAGATGGAGCAGTACTTCCAGGACAATCGCGGTTACACCGGCGCCTGCGTGGCTGGTACCATTGCCCCCCTGCCGGTCGGCAGGTACTTCATTTACGCCTGTAACAATCCTGCGGTACCGAATGCAACGACCTACACCATCACCGCCACCGGCATCGCCGGACAGGGCCTCGGTGGATTCGAATTCACACTCAACCAGGCCAACGCGCGCGCCACTAACATCACTGGCGAAGCGCTAGCGAAGGGCTGGGTAGGCAACAACAATTGCTGGATCACCAACAAGGCGGGCGGATGCTGATCCGTCGCCAACAGGGTGTCAGCCTGATCGAGGTCATCATCGGCGTCGCGCTGCTGGCGATGCTGATGGGGCTGGGCGTGCCGCAATATGCCACCTTTCTAGCCAACGCCCGCCTGAAAGCAGCCACTGATACGCTGGTCAGCGGCCTGTCGCTGGCGCGGGCAGAAGCGGTGAAGCGTAATGCCCGGGTTGAAATGGTACTGACCGACGAGGAGCCGATCGAGGCGCTGGTCAATGCCTTGCCCGCCTCGACCAGCGGCGTCAACTGGGTGGTGCGTGAGTGGGTGCCGCGCACGAACAGCTATAACTACATTGAAGGCAAGTCCGGCGCGGAGGGCAGCGGCAAGCAGGATCTCACAGCGACCACTATGCGGGTGCAGATCGCCTCGGCAGGCACCGGTTTCTATGATGGGATGATCATGTTCAACGGTTTTGGCGGTGTAGGCAGCGAGAGAGTCGTGAACAGCGTGCAAACCGTCACCTACCAAATCACCAATCCCTCCGGCGGCCTCTGCGCGGCGGCAGGCGGCGGGGGCGGGCCGATGCGCTGCCTGACCGTCAGGGTCTCGGCCGGCGGGCAAATCCGTACCTGCGACCCGGCAGTCAACCCGGTCATCAGTCCGACCGACACCCGCGCCTGTTAGGACCACATACCATGAACCACCTGTTCAACAGACCGCGCATCAACAGTCCACTCAATCGCCAGAACGGTGTAATGCTGCTCGAAGCGCTGATCGGACTGATGATTTTTTCCGTCGGCATCCTCGCCATGATCGGCATGCAGGCGGCTGCGTTTTCGGCAGCGGCCGACGCCAAGTACCGCTCTGATGCGGCGGCCTACGCCAACGACATCATTTCCAAGATCTGGATGAGCGTGGACCGTACCTCCGATGCCGCCACGATCGCCTCGCTGAACAGCTTCCAGTACAACACCGGCGGCGCCGATTGCGCATTCAGCGGCGGCCCCGCCGCCGCCAACGCGGTGCTGGCGGGCTGGGTCAGCGCGGTGACAGACACCACTGGCCTGCTCGGCGCGACCGCCGCGATGCAGCAGATTGCCGTTTCCACGGCTGACTTGAATCGCGTCACCATCACGGTGTGCTGGAAAGCGCCGCAGGACGTGCGTTCACGCAAACACCAGGTGATCACTTATGTGTACTAACCGTTATCACAGCTGCTTGAGCCGATTGGGCGCGCAGCGCGGCCTGAGTCTGGTTGAAATCATGGTTGGCGTGATGATCGCGATGATCGGCGTGGTGATCATTTTCCAGATGCTGGCGACCTCCGAGGAGCGCAAACGCTCGGCATCATCCGGCAGCGACACCCAGATTTCCGGCGTCATCGGCATTACTTCGCTGGAACGCGACGTGCGCGAAGCGGGTTACGGCTTCTCTTCGGCCGCCTACGATAACGCCGTGACTCCGGTCATGGGCTGCACCGTCAATGCCTACGACACCGGGCGTCCGGTCGCCGCGTACACCTTCCGCCTGACGCCGATCCAGATCGTGCAGGGCGCGTCCGATTCCATCATCGTGCTGCGCGGCAACGGGCCGGTATTCCCGGCTGCTTATGTATTCACCGAATCCACCGACACCACCAAAAAAACCCGCGGTCGCGGCGGCATGTCGCCCCGCGATTACGCCCTGATCGCCCGCACTGCGGGCGGCCTGCAATGCGTGATGGTCGAACTCACCGAGGTCAACAACGACTACGGATCCTGCAGCGTCTGCAATGACGCCGTCACCATCCAGCACAAGCCCGGCAACTACAGCTATCCGGTGTACAACCCGGACGGTACTACCTCGACACAAACGCGGGTGGCGCGATTTAACAATCCTGCGCCGACGCTGACATTCACCAGCGGCTTCATTTTCACCCTCGGCAACGGCGCGCGCCGCAACATCTGGACCGTAGCCAACAATCGCTTGCAGGTCACCAACGACCTGCTTTATGTGGATGTCGATGGCACCGCCGGCAACGATCCGGTCGAGGTGGCCGACAGCATCGTCAATCTGCAGGCCGAATACGGCATAGACGCCAACAACAACGGCCGCATCGATGCCGGCGAATGGACGACCACTGATCCCGTTGCAGCCTCCGCGTGGGCCAATGTGCTGGCGGTACGCATGGCCATCCTGGTGCGCTCCGGCCAGTACGAGCGCACGCAGGTCACCACGGCGATTCCCGGCTGGTCCGGCGACGCCACCAGTCCGCTGGTGGTCACCAACCTCGACGGCACCGCCAGCACCACCACCCCGGCCAGCCCCGCGGACAACTGGAAAAATTACCGCTATCGCGTTTATGAAACCGTGGTTCCGCTGCGCAACATCCTGTGGGGCTCCAACATCAGCCCATGATCATTCTGACAAATCCGAGGACTGCAACCATGACCTCTCCACGCAAACAACACGGCGTTGTGCTGTTCATCGCCCTGATCGTGCTCGTCGCCATGTCGCTTGCCGGCGTCGCGCTGTGGCGCTCGATCGGCACCGGTGTGCTGATCGCCGGCAACATCGCCCTGCAGCGCGGCGCGGTCACCTCCTCCGATGGCGGCATGGAAACTGCGCGCGCCTGGCTGATGGTGCAATCGCCGACCACGCTGAACAGCACGCAGCCCACGGGCTATATTTCAAATTGGGACGAGCGTTTCGACGCCACCACGTTTGACTGGGACACGCTGAGCACAACGGTCGCGACCGACGTTGCCGGCTTCGCCACGCGTTACGTCGTCCACCGGCTGTGCAAACTGCCCAACGTGGGCACCAACGCCCCCGCCCAGCAATGCCTGACGGTCACCGTTGCCGGCGGCGGCAGCAGCCGCGGCGGCGGCGGTTACGGCGTTACTCCGCTGAGCGGCACCACCTACATCTACTACCGGATCACGTCGCGTGCGATGGGGCCGCGCAACACCGTGTCCTACACACAATCAATCATGTACTGATGGCCGGCGCCAGCCGCCACACCCGGAGAAATCCATGAATACCAACCAAGCACACCCCAAATCCGTCCGCTCGCTGGACAAACTGCGCTG
>JANNHN010000056.1:0-9899 GCA_031404395.1 Betaproteobacteria bacterium | reverse complement strand
TTGGTGCGATCATCGACCTTGTAATTGGCGCCGATACCAACCCGCAGTGTGTCTTTCCAGTTAAATACTTCAGAGGTCAGCAGCGTACCCGCCGCACCTGCAGGAGCAGTAGTCGTGCGATACACATCCAGCCGCTTAACGCTGTTCCAGCCGGTATGCGTCAGGTCAGCCATGATTTCCCATTGGGGACTGATGGTGCTGAACACGCTCAGCGACGCGCTTTCTGGAACCTTGAGATCGGCACGCGCGTTACCGTTAACCAGCGCAGCCGACGGCCCGCTGAATATGGCACTCCCTTCCAGGTTATAGGAAATTGCTGACCGATAGGTGACGCCCACACGCGTACTGGGCGTCGCCTGCATCAACAGGCCGAGATTAAAGCCGTAACCGGTATCGCCTGCTTGCAGGGCTACGTTGCCGGTCGCCGCCGCCCCCGTAAACCGCGACAGCGTGGCATCGATTTTCTGAATGCTGACGCCGCCACCGATGGAAACCTTGTCATTGACTTTGCAGGCCAGGGACGAATTGATGTTGATCGTCTTGATCGCCGATTCCAGCGCAATCGTCTGCCCCTGCCAGCCCAGGTCATATTTGGTGGCGAGACCGAATGGCACGTTAACTGCAAAACCGAAGCGCAACTGCGGGTTGATGCTCATGGTAAAAAAACCGTTCGGTATCACCGCCAGGTCACCGCCATCGCCGCCGTTGCCGGTGCCGAGTACCCCCGGAACGGTTGATCCGTTATTGGTGAACTTGAACGACGGCATGATGATATGCCCGGCAAACGTCACCTGCTTGCCCATCGGCAACGCCGTCATTGCCGCCGGATTGGACCAGGTCACGCTGGCATCGTCTGCCGCCGCCGCGCCGCCGGCAAACGCGTTGCCGGTGCCGCTGCCGCTCTGCGTACCGATGCTGAAACCGCCGGCGACTGCAGTTGATGTCATGCTGGATACGGCCAAGGCGACTGCTGCTGCAGAAATACGCAATTTCAGGTTTGCCACGATCTCCCCGGATGGACGGTCTTTGCTCTTGTTATTACGCTGATACCACACGCGGGCGCCGGTTGTTGTCCACGGCTACATAGGTCAGCACCGCCTCGGTCACCATGACGCATTCCTCGTGATCGGACCGGCGCTGGGCGTACACGGTGACATCTACGGTAATTGACGTCCGCCCGACTTTGACGACATCGGCATACAAACTGACCACATCGCCGACGAACACCGGCTGGCGGAACACGAACGAGTTGACCGCAACGGTAGCCACCCGACCCTTGGCCAGGCGCACCGCCGGGATGCTGCCGGCCAGATCAACCTGCGACATGATCCATCCGCCGAAAATGTCCCCGGTATGGCTGGCGTCCGACGGCATCGGAATGACCCGCAGCGTCGGCTCCTTGCCAACGGGCAGAGTCGTCGTTTCAACACTCATGTTGACCCCGGTTTCCGCTTTGCACTTTGCACTTTGCACTTTGCATTTTGCATTTTGCATTTTGCATTTTGCACTCCGCACTGTCGTAGGAAGTGTGTGTCCCCGGATTGCACTTCGTTCCATCCGGGCTACGGGTCTGTCTTTTCGTTCTGCACTTTGCATTTTGCACTTCGCACTCTGCACTGTCTTTTCAGTGTCCCGCGTACATCTGCTCAATCGCGGCGGCGAATCGCTCCATTACCTTCGCCCGTTTCAGCTTCATCGTCGGCGTCAGCAAGCCGTTTTCGACCGTCCACGCTTCCATGGTCACGCTCACGCGCCGCAC
Organism: Betaproteobacteria bacterium; assembly: GCA_031404395.1. GTDB lineage: Bacteria > Pseudomonadota > Gammaproteobacteria > Burkholderiales > SG8-41. Next base: position 8,140 of record JANNHN010000056.1, on the reverse strand, counting down.
CTGCGCATAGCCCGGAAACCCGGCGATCTGCGCAGCGATGCGCTGGAGCATGAGTTCCTCGGTTCGCGGCTCACGCAATAACTCGTCGGTGGCGCCGGCATTGAGGCCGGAGGACAACGCCAGCTTCTGAAAGTGATCAACGTTGATCACCGTTATCGCCGTCAGGTAAGCCTTGCCCTCGCCCAGCACCATTACCTGTTCGAACAGCGGATCGCGCGCAATCGCCGCTTCCATGTCGTGGGGCGGCACTTTCTCGCCGTTAGACAAGACGATGATTTCCTTCAGTCGTCCCGTGATGAACAAATGCCCTTGCTCGCCGATGTGTCCGGTATCACCGGAATTGAGCCAGCCGTCCGGCTGGATCATGGCCCGCGTGGCTTCTTCGTTGTTCCAGTAACCGAGCATGATGTTGGGGCCCTTGATCAACACCGCGCCCTTGTCGCCGATCCTGACCTCGACGCCGGGTATCGGCTGACCGACGCTGGCGGGTATGTTGTTTTCGGGGTGGTTCGCGCAGGCGATGGGGCTGGTTTCAGTCAGACCGTAGCCCTGCAGAATGGGCAAACCCAGGCCGATGAAAATGCGCGAAATGCCCGCCGGCAGCGCTGCGCCGCCTGACAGCGCGAAACGCAACCGGCCGCCGAGACGCGCCATCACTTTCGACGCCACCAGCTTGTTCAGCAGCGGCCACAGCAAAAACGACGGCAGCCACGGGCCGCGACCCTGCGCGTGTTCGAAACGGGCATAACCGACTTCGGCGGCAAGCATGAACAATTTCTTGCGCAGCGGCGAGCCTTCATCGAGTTTGGCGCGGATGTTGCCCCAGATACGCTCGTAAATCCGCGGCACCGAAATCAGCACCGTCGGACGCATGGTTTGCAGATCTTCGGCGAGTTGGGGTATCGACCGCGCATAAGCCACCGTCGAACCCGACATCATGGTCAGGTAATAGCCACAGGTGCGCTCGAAGGTGTGCGACAGCGGCAGGAATGACAGAAAAATATCGTCGTGCCCCGTCGCCAGCACGGTCAGCGCGGCCTGAATGTTGGACAGTATGTTGTTGTGCGACAGCATCACGCCTTTGGGTCGGCCGGTGGTGCCGGAGGTATAGACGATGGTGGCAAGCGTATTGCCGTCGCGTGCGAGATGGCGCGTCGCGCCGCCGTCTTCCGGCAACCAGTCGCTGATTTTTTTCAAACGCGGCTCATTGCCGACAGCCGAAACGGCATTGACCGTCAGGAAGCGCACCACGCCACGCAGTTCCCCGAGCACGTTCTGCAAGGCCTGCCAGTGCTCGTCGCCCTCGATCAGCAACACCTTGCAGTCGGAATTGTTGATGATGTAGGCCATGTTGTCGGCACGATCCTGGGTATAGAGCGGCACCACGACCAGCCCCAGACCCAGCGTCGCCTGGTCGAATATCACCCATTCCGGGCAGTTGCGCAGCATGACTGCGACACGCTCACCGGGTTTCAGCCCGTCTTTTTCGAGCGCCGCCTGCCAGTGCGCGACCTGACGATCAATCTGTGCCCAGGAATAATCGCGCCAGTTGCCGTGCTGCTCGTTGTAGGCCTTGTAGGCAATCAGATCCGGCGTGCGTCTGACGCGCTCGCGGAACAGGCCGTCGAGCGTGCCTGCCGTCGCCATTGGAATGATATGAGATATGTCGTTGTTTTTATTCATCTTTTATCCTCCAGACTGAAAAGTATCAATCGAGAAACAAATCGGTGAACAACTGCGTGCCCGGCGTCACCGCGTAACCGTCGAAATCGGTCACACCCTCCTCGCGCAGCACGGCTTCGTCGATATGGAAATTGCCGGTGGCCGTGCGGCTGTCGCGCCTGAATATCGCGTAAGCCGCTTCGGCCATGATGTCCGGTTTGCGGCTGGCTTTCAGGACGGCATCCGGGAAGTTGACCGCAATGGCCGAAGTCGCAATGGTAGTACGCGGCCACAGCGAATTCACGGCGATACCGTGCGGCTTGAACTCCTCCGCCATGCCCAGCGTACACATGCTCATGCCGTATTTGGCCATGGTATAGGCGACGTGGTTCTTGAACCATTTGGGCTGCATATTCAACGGCGGCGACAGAGTCAGGATGTGCGGATTTTTGGCTTTGGCCAGAAACGGCAGACAGGCCTGGGAACACAAAAACGTGCCGCGCACATTGACGCCGAACATCAAATCAAAACGCTTGGCCGGCGTCGCCAGCGTACCGGTCATCTGGATTGCGCTGGCATTATTGACCAGAATATCGATGCCGCCGAAATGCGCAGCGGCCTGCTGCACGGCTGCGGTGATCGCAGTGTCGTCGCGGATATCGAGTGCAATCGCCAGCGCGTGTCCGCCTGCCGCCTCGATCTCCCTGGCTACCGAATGAATGGTACCCGGCAGCGTCGCGTGCGGTGTTACGGTTTTGCCGGTGACCACGATATTGGCGCCGTCGCGCGCGCACCGGAGCGCAATCGCCTGACCGATGCCGCGCGTGGCGCCGGTGATAAAAACAGTTTTACCCTGCAATGCAGACATGTATTACATCCCCCTTGAATTACATCCCTCTGAAATGCGGTTTTCTTTTGGCGACAAATGCCGCAACACCCTCCGCAAAATCACCGGTCGCTGCGCACCGCGCAAACGCCAGGGCTTCAGCATCCAGTTGTGCGGCAAGGCCTGCATCCCAGGCGCGGTTCACCAGCGCCTTGGCTTCGGCATAGGCGCGGGCCGGCCCCTGCGCCAGGCGCCGCGCCAGCTTGCCGGTTTCCGCATCCAGTTGTCCTGCCGCGACTACCCGGTTGACGATGCCGATACGCTGCAGCGATGCTGCATCCATGGCATCAGCGAGCAGTATCATTTCCATGGCTTTCTGATATCCCACTATGCGCGGCAGAAACCAGGTTGCGCCGCCGTCGGGGCTGGCGCCGATGCGGCTGTACGCCAATGAAAACTGCGTGTCCTCGGCAGCGATGACCAGATCACAGGCGAGCATGATGCTCATGCCGGCGCCGGCCACCGCGCCATGCACCGCGGCGATCACCGGCTGCGGCGCGCGGCGCAAAGCGAGAATGCCCCGGTGCAATTCCCCGGCCAGCTCCGGCACCAGTGTGGCCAGCGCCGTCCTGTTGGCGTGGAACAGGGCCACATCGCCGCCGGCAATGAACGCCGGCCCGGCGCCGCGCAGTATCACCACGCGCACCGCGGCATCCGCTGCCGCGCGCCCGGCTACGGCGCAAAAATCGCGACGCATGACCGCATCCAGCGCATTCAGCACCGTCGGGCGATTGAAAGTGATGGTGGCGACGCCGTCGTTGACGGCATACAGGACGCTGGCGTTCATACCGTGACCGTGCTGCTCATTCCCGCTTGCGGATCAGCGCTTCGAAGGTGACGGCCTGCGTGGTCTGATACAACTCTGATTTACCGAAATCACGCGGAAAATCATCGACCATGATCACCTTGCGCCGCAATTCCGCCGCGCGCCGGATCAGGTCGTGTTCAGCCTGGTCAATCACGCCGTGCTGCAGGCCCTCGGCTGCAATCTGGTCGGCATACCGTCGGGAGATCTTGCCCAATGACTGAGCGCGCCTGAGCTTCGCTTCCACCGGCTCGGCAGCAATCGCTGCCACCAGTGCCGACTCCAGCAGGCGCACCGCATCATCCTCACGCGCGGATATGAATACACCGCGCGTCAGCCGCTGCCGCGTCGGCCCCGGCGTCATCATCAGATTGACGACTTCGTGTCCGAGCGGATCGCGCGGGGGTGCAAATTCGCGCCCGTACGCTGTGATCACCGGAAAAATCAAACCGCGCAGCACCCAGGAGACTCCCGCCCATGGCAGATTCTCGAAAATCGAGTAGAACGACTCCTCAATCCGGTACAGGCAGTCGAGCAGCCCCCAGCGCACCAGCGGCAAATCTTCCTGCGGCCGACCGTCGTCCTCATAACGCTTCAGCACCGTGGATGCGAGATACAACTGGCTCAATACGTCGCCCAGCCGCGCCGACAGCCGCTCGCGCCGCTTCAGCGTGCCGCCGCACAGGAACATCGCCATGTCGGCCGTCAGCGCGAAGGCGCTGCACAGCCGGGTCAGTTGCTGATAATAATGACGCAGCTCCGGCGCACCCGGTACCGCAGTCAGCCGCGCACCGGTAAAACCCATCCACAATACGCGCGCGACGTTCGACAGTGTAAACGCGAGGTGGCCGAAGAACGCGGCATCGAAATCGCGCAGCGCTTTCCCTGCATCCGGTTCGCGCGTTGCCTCGATTTCCTTCAGCACCCACGGATGGCCGCGGATCGCACCCTGCCCGAAAATGATCATGGTCCGCGTCAGGATGTTGGCGCCTTCGACGGTGATCGCAATCGGCGTCTGCATATAGGCGCTGGCGAGATAGTTGCTCGGCCCCATGCAAATGCCTTTACCACCGTGCACGTCCATCGCATCGTTGATGACCTGGCGACCGCGCTCGGTCAGATGGTATTTGACGATGGCCGACACCACCGAAGGTTTTTCACCAAGATCGACTGCGCCGGCAGTCATCATCCGCGCAGCATCCATCACATAGACATTGCCGGCGATGCGCGCCATCGCCTCCTCGACACCCTCGAAACGGCCGACCGGAATCTTGAATTGCTGGCGCACGCGCCCGTAGGCGCCGGTGGTTAATGCCGACAGTTTGGCAATACCCACGCCGTTGGCCGGCAGGGAAATGGAGCGGCCCGCGGCCAGGCAGTTCATCAGCATTTTCCAGCCCTGTCCGACGTAATCGACGCCGCCGATGATGTAGTCCATCGGGATGAACACGTCCTTGCCCCAGTTCGGACCATTCATGAATGTCGCCGTCATCGCGCGGTGCCGCCGGCCGATGTGGACGCCGGGCATGTCGGTGGGCACCAGCGCCAGCGTAATGCCGACGTCATCCTGTTTGCCGAGCAGATGATCAGGATCGTAGAGCCGGAACGCGAGTCCAAGCAGTGTGGCAATCGGGCCCAGCGTGATGTAACGCTTCTCCCACGTCAGACGGATGCCCAGCACGTCCGGCTTGCCCTGCCATTCGCTTTTGCAGACGATGCCGAAATCCGGAATGCCGCCGGCATCCGACCCGGCTTCCGGGCTGGTCAGCGCGAAACACGGCATCTCCAGCCCCTTGGCCAGCCGCGGCAGGTAATGATCCTTCTGCGCTTTGGTCCCATAGTGCAACAGCAGTTCGGCGGGACCCAGCGAGTTGGGCACCATCACCGACACCGCCGCCGTGCCGCTGCGCGTGGTGAGCTGCATCACGATCTGCGAGTGCGCCAGCGCGGAGAAACCCTTGCCGCCGTATTCCTTGGGAATGATCATGCCGAGAAAACCGTGATCCTTGATGAACTGCCAGACCTGCGGCGGCATGTCGGACATTTCATAAGTCACTTCCCAGTCGCTGAGCATTTCGCACAGTTCGCGCAGCGGACCGTCGATGAACGCCTGTTCTTCCGCGGACAGCCGCGGTTTGGGATACGCCAGCAGCTTGTTCCAGTCCGGATTGCCGCTGAAAATGTCGCCGTCCCACCACACCGTGCCGGCCTCCAGCGCCTCGCGCTCGGTCTGCGACACCGGCGGCAGAATGCGGCGGAATATCGAGAGGAACTGCGCGCCGATCAGATGACGGCGCAGCGGCGACGGGATCGCCAGCAGCGAAACCACAATCAGCAGGATCCAGCCGGCTTTGATGAGTCCCGGCGGCCATACCGCAAAGTGTCCAAATCCCCAGAGTACCGCGGCAAATACGCCGGTCCAGACCGCTGCCGGCATGCGGTGATAGGCAAGAAACCAAGCCACCGCAAACGCGGCAAGCAGGGAGAAAATAATGACCATCGTGAACCTCCGCCGGACACTGCGTATTCAGACCACGCGTCAGTGGTCAATATTGTGACTGCTGGCTATGAAGCGGAAACAGCGGGAACGAATCCAGCATACACGGGCGTGCAGACGCCTTCAACAGCGCAAAATCGTAACTGGTTGTTTTAATTAATTATTTTGAATACGCCGGCAGGCACTGCGAGCTGCGTTAGCGCCAGTGCGAAGGCCTCATCAACGTTTGATTTTGCTGGTGATGAGTTGCAGTTCGGCAAGGTGTTTTTTCGCCTGCTCGATCTCTGCCGCACTCGCCGGCCCGGCAGGATTGTCGTCGATCCGTTTCAGCGAAATCGAGGGCTTGCCCGTCTTGTCGAGACTCACCATGAGTGCGACCGATGCGCCTTTTTTTCCCGGTTCCGGATAACGATCCTGCTTGGAATGCAGCAGCGCGCCCTGATTGAAAAAAATTCGTTCTTTTCGATCATGCCGTCACGCGGCGCCATTTCCTCGCGCAGCATTTTCAGCTCGGCACCTGCCCCAGTGGGTGCCGAATGTCGAGGATGCCCTGCCGCCTCGCCATTGATGCTCGGTGCGCTCCATCGCCAGCGCAGGTTTGACTGCCGGCGGCGTTTGCGCAATGGCGACTGGGGCCAGCAGGAAAAATCCGGCGAGGATTCCGGCGGCAAATAATGGTGTGCGGAGTCTCATGATTTGTACTTTAAGCGTCATTGGTCCAGCGCCGCGAAGTATGCAGCACACGCAGGATTTCGATTGCACCATCGCGCACGCGATAGGGAATGATGTAGGGCAGGCTGCCTATTACCAGTTCGCGCGTTCCGATCACACGCCCGGGACGGCCTATCGCAGCATGACGTGTCAGCGAGGCTTCGGTCTGATCGATGATCTCGAGTATCACCCGCGCCGCCGCAGCCGGGCTGTCCTGACCGATGTAAGCGGCAATATTGTTCAGGTCGTTACCGGCGATTTTTGTCCAGCGCAGCCGCAAGCTTCTTCTCCCACTTTTTTTTCAACTTTGCATGGTCTATGAACTGCCTGGCATCCGCTTGTTGCACACCTTTCCGGATGGCGGCGATCTGCCACTCATTGATTTCCAGGAATTGCCTTATAGCCTCCGCGGCCAAAGCCGAGCGGCTGCGATCGGTTGTTTTGGCAAGTTGGTCCAGTCGTTTGCGGGTATCGGCATCAAGCCGCAACGCCACGGGTTCACTCATGATCACCTCCTGTACACATTGTACACAGTGTGCGACACGAGGTATTCCGCGTCAACCAACTGAATCGTGAATTCCATCAACGTCTTAATTTCATTTGCCATTTGCTGTACATGCCGTGTATTTATGGTGCGGATGACCGGCAAGATAGAGGCGCGGGCGACGGGGTATGAGCGGAATCAGATCAATGGCTCAAAAAGAAATCGATCCCGGCACTGAGGTTCGGCACTGAGGTTTCCCCACGAATCAAGCTGATTGGGTTGCGAAACCCGGCGTCGGTCAGAACGATCGGCGGCAAGGCGCTGGGCGGCAGCAGCAAATCCAGTCGTTCGATAAAGCGTTGATGCACAGCGAGGCTCGCCAGATGGCAGCGCGGATGCACTTCCTCATACAGCGTCAGGCTGCGGCCTTGCACTACCACCGAGGCACGCAGCCAATGCCACTGCATGTCCGCAGTGAGGCTCGACCAGTCCACCACAATCAGCAATTGCGGCAACCCCGTGAGCCACTGCTGCGCCACCGCCGCGTAGAGCGCAAGGCGTTGCGCATGCAGGTGCGGATTGCCCAGCAGCCGCCACGCATTTGACACGGTGGCGCAGTGCGATGGGGCGCGTCGTGCATAGCGCGAGTCCCGTCAGACTGAGCATGCCCCCGATCACCGCTGCATGAGCCACATCACTCAGCGCTCGATAGCGCGCCGCGTGCATCAAACCCTGTACAGCCACCAGCACTCACGCTACGATTCGACTCGCATGCATGGCACGGTCTCCTTCGACGTTTGGTCACTGAGAAAGAGACCAAAGCGTTGCCATGCATGCCTCGTTTTTAGCAGCAGACTACTGATAACTCGTTGAAAGTACAAGTACTATCGTGGGGAAACCTCAGACTCCGGTACCTTTGATGGTCGAAGCCGCGGTTAGGGTTCATCTCGCTTCCTCTTCTCTCGTGCAGCCAATCGCTCCCGTCGCAAGAGCCGTTCTGAGCGCATCACGTAGAGAATATAGACTCGGCGTCCGTCGTAGCGATAGAAGACCCGACAGGGCGGCTCCACAATCTGCCGATAACGCCAACCTTTC
>JANNHN010000055.1:0-13506 GCA_031404395.1 Betaproteobacteria bacterium | reverse complement strand
AAACATTGTAGAATCATAGTCTTTTTTCAATTTGCGCCACAATCGACTTTCGCCGCAACCGTGCCGGTTGCGATCGAAATCCAGCCCGAAAGAGAATTCGCCATGGTGGTCATAAGTCTTGCCCGCGGCGGCGCCAAGAAGCGCCCCTTCTACAACGTGGTGGTTGCGGACTCACGCAGCCGCCGCGACGGCCGTTTCATCGAACGCATCATTTTCGCCATGCCGCCCTTGGCAACCATATTCATCATTTTCTGCGTCTGTTCGAACTGACTGAGCAGACGGATCACCTCCTGCACGCTGACGCCCGCCCCCGCCGCGATGCGGCGCTTGCGTGTGGCCTTGAGCAGCTCCGGTTTCGCGCGTTCGGACGGCGTCATGGAATTGATGATGCCCTCGAGCCGGCGGTTCGCCTTGTCGTCCTTCTGCGGCGCACTCTGCGCCGCCTGCGCCAGTTGCGCCGGCAATTTGTCCATCAGCGCGCTGATGCCGCCCATCTTGCGCATCTGCATGACCTGTTGCTTGAAATCATCAAGATCAAAACCCTTGCCGCTCTTGACTTTGCGCGCGAGTTTCTCAGCCTCCGCGTGATTCACCGATTTTCGTACATCTTCGATCAACGACAACACGTCGCCCATGCCGAGAATGCGCGACGCCATGCGATCGGGATGAAAAGCCTCCAGCCCGGTCAGTTTTTCCCCGACACCGGCAAATTTGACCGGTTTGCCGGTGACATGGCGCACCGACAGCGCCGCGCCGCCGCGCGCATCACCGTCGAGTTTGGTCAGGATCACGCCGGTCAGCGGCAAGGTGTCACCGAATGCCTTGGCCACATTCACCGCATCCTGGCCCTGCATCGCATCGACCACGAACAGCGTTTCGATCGGGTTGAGCGCCGCATGCAATTCGCGGATCTCCTGCATCATCGCCTCATCGATCGCCAGCCGCCCCGCGGTATCGACGATCAGCACATCGTGATAATGCGTGCGCGCGTACTGCAGTGCGCCCTGCGCGATCGCCACGGGTTTCTCATCAACCGGCGCCACATAAAAATCCGCATCGACCTGGCCGGCAACAACTTTCAACTGCTCAATCGCCGCAGGACGGTACACGTCGCAACTCGCCAGCAGCACCTTTTTCCGCTGCTCGGTGCGTAACCAGAGCGCCAGTTTGCCCGCGGTGGTGGTCTTGCCCGCGCCCTGCAGGCCGGCCAGCAGGATGACCGCCGGCGGCTGCGCGGCAAGATTGAGCGACTCGTTATGCTCGCCCATCAGGCTGACGAGCTCGCGATGCACGACGCCGACCAACGCCTGTCCCGGCGTTAGGCTGCCGATGACTTCCCGGCCAACCGCCTTTTCGCGCACACGCTCGATGAATTCGCGGACCACCGGCAGCGCCACGTCGGCCTCCAGCAGCGCGACGCGCACTTCGCGCAATGCGTCCTGGATGTTGCTTTCTGTCAGGCGCGCCTCGCCGCGCAGCGTCTTGACAACGCGTGACAGTCGCCCGGTGAGGTTGTCGAACATGGAATGTGGTGAAAGGTGCGTTCGGGTAAACTTGAAAGATGCAGGATATTTTACCGTATCTGATCAGCGCGCTTCTCTACGCAGTGATGGCGGGCTACTTCTGGCGGCTGCACTGGTCCATGACGGATGCGCCTCCGGTATCGCAGGCGCTATGCACCGCGGAGCGCGTCGGCGTGCTGATTGCGCTCGGCGTGCATGCCGGCGCGCTGTTCGGCGCGATGTTTTCGGGCAACACGCTGCGCATCGGCGTTGGCGATGCGATTTCCACCATCTTGTGGCTGACGGTGTTGATCTACTGGCTGGGCAGCCTGTTCTACCGCCTTGAGGGACTGCAGGCACTGATCATGCCGGTCGCGGCGGTCGCGGCTTTGCTGCCCGTTTTGTGGCCAGCCGCGCGGCCGCTGCCCAACACCGAACTGCTGGCTTTCAAGCTGCATCTGGTGATTTCGATGCTCGCCTACAGCCTGTTCACCATCGCATCGCTGCACGTACTGCTGATGACGATGCTGGAACGCAAACTGCACCAGGGCGCGCTGCCCGCGGGTCTGCGCCGGCTGCCGCCGCTGCTGACCATGGAAACGCTGCTGTTCCGCATCATCTGGGCAGGGTTCGTCATGTTGTCGCTGACGCTGGCCAGCGGCATGGTGTTCTCCGAAGAAGTCTTCGGCAAAGCCGCGCAACTCAATCACAAAACAATTTTCGGCATCGTGTCGTGGCTGGTGTTCGGTGCGCTGTTGTTCGGTCGCCATTTCCACGGCTGGCGCGGCCGCACTGCCGTGCGCTGGACGCTCACCGGTTTCCTGCTGCTTGTGCTGGCTTATCTGGGCAGCAAATTCGTCGTCGAAGTGCTGCTCGGGCGGGGCTGACAACCAGCGTCGTTCCGACGCCGGCCGCAGCGCTGTCGTTCCGGTTATCGTGAGGTGTTCACATGGAAGTATTGCTACTCGCTTTTCTGATCCTGCTCAATGGCGCTTTCGCAATGTCCGAAGTTGCGCTGCTGACGGCGCGCCGGTCGCGACTGACCATGCTTGCGCACCGCGGGGATAAACTCGCAGCGGCCGCAGTAAAACTCAGTGCCGAGCCGACACGCTTTCTCTCGACAGTGCAAATCGGCATCACCTCGATCGGCCTGCTCAACGGCATCATCGGCGAAGCGGTATTCGCAGAACCATTTGCGGTATGGCTGCAAGGTTACGGGCTGGAGCCGAAAACCAGCAGCATCATCGCCACCGCGGCGGTCGTGATCGGCATCACCTACATCTCCATCGTCATCGGCGAAATCGTGCCCAAACGACTCGGTCAGCACAGCGCCGAAAATATTGCCCGCATGGTCGCCTGGCCGATGCGCGCACTGGCCGTGGCCTCAGGCCCTTTCGTGCATCTGTTGTCGATATCCACGGACGCCGTGCTGAAACTGGCGCTGAAGTTGCTGCGCCTGCAACCGCAGGATTCCGGGCCGCAGCCGCTGTCAATCGACGAAATTCGCACCATCGTGCTCGAGTCATCCAACGTGATGCCGAAAAAGCACGCATCGGTGCTGCTCAATCTGCTGGAAATCGGCGCCATCACCGTGGACGACGTGATGATCCCGCGCAACCAGATCGAAGCCGTCAATCTGGATCTGCCGATCGAGGAGCTGGAACAGCAATTGTCCACGGCTCATCACCGGCGCGTCGTCGTTTATCAGGATCAGCTCGACAATGTGATCGGCACCATGCGCGTACGCAATGCACTGACGCTGATCCAGCGCGATGAACTGACGCGCGAAAGTCTCCGGGAAATGATCCGCGAACCCTACTTTGTGCCCTCGGCAACGCCGCTGCTGTCGCAGATCCAGCATTTCCAGGAACAGCAGGATCGCGTCAGCTTGGTAGTCGATGAATACGGGGAAATCATGGGGCTGGTGACGCTGGAAGACATACTCGAGGAGATCATCGGCGAATTCACCACCCAGTCACCGCTGATGGCGCGGGGGCTGACGCGGCAACCGGACGGCAGCTATCTGGTCGAAGGCAGCACCTTGCTGCGGGAACTCAACCGCAAGCTGGGCCTGGATTTTCCGCTGGACGGTCCAAAAACGCTCAATGGCCTGATTCTGGAGCATTTACAGAATATTCCGGAACCGAATACCAGCGTCCGCATCGCCGGTTATCCGCTGGAAATTGTGCAAACTCAGGATCGAGTCATCAAAAGTGTGCGAATTACCCCGCCGCCCCGCCCCTGAGCCCGCTGCCCATGGTGTGTCGCACAGCCTTTACAAAGCGGCGCTGGAAAGGCATGATTCCCTGAATAACAACTCGTAACCCATTGGTTATTGAGAGATTTTGGAGGCCTGCCATGGCAACCGCTGCCGCACGCAAATCAGAGATCACCGAGTTCACCTTCCGTTGGGTTGGCCAGGACCGCGCCGGGAAAACCGTGCGCGGCGAAATGCAGGCCAGCGGCGAAGCGCAGGTCAACGCCACGCTGCGCCGGCAGGGCATCAAGATCGTCGATGTCAAGAAACAGCGCATGGGCAGGGGCGGTTCGGTGTCCGAAAAGGACATCACGCTGTTTACCCGCCAACTGGCGACGATGATGAAGGCCGGTGTGCCGCTGCTGCAGGCATTCGACATCGTCGGCAAGGGCCACAGCAATCCGGCCGTTGCCCGCCTGCTGATGGCCATCAAGACCGACGTCGAAACCGGCACAAGCCTGAAACAGGCGTTCGAGAAACACCCGCTGCATTTCGATGCGCTGTTCTGCAACCTGGTTGGCGCCGGCGAAGCCGCCGGTATTCTGGAAAGCCTGCTCGACCGGCTTGCCACCTACAAGGAAAAAATCCTCGGCATCAAGGCCAAGATCAAGTCGGCACTTTTTTATCCGATCGCCATCATCGTGGTTGCTGTGGTGATTACTGCGATCATCATGATTTTCGTGATTCCGGCGTTCAAGGAAGTGTTCAAGAGCTTCGGTGCCGATCTGCCGACGCCGACGCTGATCGTGATGGCGATGTCGGATTTCGTGGTCGCCAATTGGTTTGTCCTCTTCGGCGGCGCGGGCGGTGCAATCTACGCGTTCTTCTGGACCTGGAAACGCTCGGTAAAAATGCAGATGTTCATGGACCGCCTGACCCTGAAAATTCCGATTTTCGGCGATCTGATCCGCAAATCGTCTATCGCGCGCTGGACCCGTACGCTGTCAACGATGTTTGCCGCCGGCGTACCCCTGGTCGATGCGCTGGGTTCTGTCGCGGGAGCATCGGGAAACTACGTTTACTACGTAGCCACCAAAAAAATCCAGGCCGAGGTGTCCACCGGCTCAAGTCTGACTTCGTCCATGCAGGGTACCGAAGTGTTCCCGAGCATGGTGATCCAAATGGTGATGATCGGCGAGGAAGCCGGCTCTCTCGACGCGATGCTGGGCAAGGTCGCCGACTTCTTCGAGCAGGAGGTCGATGACACCGTGGATGCGCTGGCCAGCCTGATGGAACCGATGATCATGGTGGTGCTGGGCACGCTGATCGGCGGCATGGTGATCGCGATGTATCTGCCGATTTTCAAACTGGGTTCCGCGGTATAAAGCAGCCTTGCGCGCACGCGCACATCGGCGCCGCGAGGCGCCGATTTTGGCCGCAACGCTGTTCTCGCGACAATTGTCAGCAGGCCCCGATCCGCCCGTATTTGACGCGCATTTAACCGGTAATCGCCTTGGCACTGTCCACCCCTCTCATCTTTGCACTGATCATGGCCCTGCTCGGCCTGTGCGTCGGCAGCTTCCTCAACGTCGTTATCCACCGTCTGCCGAAAATGATGGAGCGGCAGTGGCGCGCCGAGTGCGCAGAGCTTGCCGGACAGGAATCCCCGCCGCCTGAACGTTATAACCTGGTCGTACCGCGTTCGGCGTGCCCTGCCTGCGGTCACCGGATCAGCGCGCTGGAAAACATACCGGTAGTGAGTTATCTGCTGCTGCGCGGCAAATGCTCCGGCTGCAGTGCCATCATTTCACCGCGTTATCCTGCCGTGGAAATCATCACTGCCGCGCTGTCCGGTTACGTCGCCTGGCATTTCGGCTACAGCATGGCCACCGCCGGCGCCCTGCTGTTCACCTGGGCGATGATTGCGCTGACCTTCATCGACCTCGACACCTATTACCTGCCTGACAGCATCACGCTGCCGTTGTTGTGGCTGGGGCTGCTGTTTAATCTCGGCGGCACGTATGTGCCGCTGTCTGCCGCCGTCATCGGCGCAGCAGCCGGTTATCTGTCGCTGTGGACGGTGTACTGGGTATTCAAATGGGCCACCGGCAAGGAAGGCATGGGTTACGGCGACTTCAAGCTGCTGGCGGCTATCGGCGCATGGCTCGGCTGGCAGATGCTGCCGCTGACGATATTGCTCTCATCTCTGGTCGGCGCGGTGATCGGTATCAGCCTGATCGTGCTCGCACGCCGTGGCCGCAACGTGCCTATCCCGTTTGGCCCCTACCTTGCCATCGCAGGCATGATCGCCCTGCTGCATGGCAACGCGCTGACCCGCGCCTATCTGGGCCCGCTCTGACCCATGCCGTTCTGCGTCGGACTCACCGGCGGCATCGGCTCCGGCAAATCGCGCGCCGCGGCGCTGTTCGCCGAAAGCGGGGCCGCGGTAGTCGATACCGATGCCATTTCACATGAGCTCACCGGTGCGGATGGCGCTGCGATGCCGGCCATCCGCGCGGCCTTCGGCGCCGCCGCGGTCGCCGCTGACGGCAGCCTGAACCGCGCCGCGATGCGCGCGCGCGTCTTCAGCAATCCCGAAGAACGGCAGCGCCTGGAAAACGTGCTGCATCCGCTGATCCGGGAGCGCGCACGCGAACGGGTGTTGCAGTCTGCGGCGCCCTACGTGCTGCTGGTCGTGCCGCTGTTGCTGGAAACCGGCGCCTACCGCGATCTCATCGACCGCGTGCTGGTCGTGGATTGCCCCGAATCCCGGCAGATCGCCCGCACCATGGCGCGCAACGGACTGGCCGAAGACGCTGTCCGGGCCATCATGGCGGCGCAGCTGCCGCGTGCAGAACGGCTGACCCGCGCCGATGACGTGATCCGCAATGATGGCGACATGGCTCATCTGCAAACCCAGGTCTTGAATCTGCACAGGCAATATCTGCAGTCTGGATCAGCTGCGCCGGGCGGCCGTTAAGGCCTTGTAAGCCTTTATTTTTTCTGGATTTTGTCCGATACTCCGGCAACTGAATCCCAATTCCATTCCAGCGGGCGACACGGACGTGATTGTTTACGAACATCCCCTGAGCGAACGGGTACGCACCCTGTTGCGCCTGGAGGATCTGTTTGAACGCATCGATTACTTCATGGGCAAAGCCGATGCGCCCGAACATCATGTCGCACTGCTGCTGATTTTCGAGATTCTCGAAGTCGCCGGCCGCGCCGATCTCAAGTCCGATCTGCTGCAGGAACTCGAACGCCAGAAACAGACTCTGGAATCACTGCGCGACAATCCGGACATTTCCGAGGAAGCGCTCGACAACGTGTTGTGGCAGATCGACCAGGCTTCATCACGGATTTACCAGACATCGGGCAAAGTCGGGCAGGAGCTGCGCGAAAATGAATGGCTGATGAGCATCAAGCAGCGCACCGGCATCCCTGGCGGCGTCTGCGAGTTTGATCTGCCGTCCTACCATTACTGGCTGCAGCAAAACGCCGAGTTGCGCCGCCACGATCTGCAACAGTGGCTGGCGCCGTTCCTGCCGACACGCGATGCCATCAGCATCGTATTACGGTTACTGCGCGAGAGCGGCAAGACCACGACACAAACGGCGCATCAAGGCGTCTATCAGCAGATGATGGCGGGGCGCATGGCGCAGATGCTGCGCATCCGGCTGTCGAGCGACTACACCTGTTTGCCCGAGATCAGCGCGAACAAATATGCGCTGAACATCCGCTTCACGACGCAGGAAGGCATGCGACGCCCGAAAGCGTCAGACACGGATGTGGAATTCGAACTGACTTTCTGCACGCTCTGACGATGACAGCGCGGATGGTGGGGTGCCCGCACTGCGGCACGATGATCGAGTGGAATCTGCAGAACCGCTACCGCCCGTTCTGTTCGGAGCGTTGCAAAATGATTGATCTCGGCGCCTGGGCAACGGAAAGTTACCGTGTACCTGTAGTGGAGACCGACGAATCCGACGATGTGCCGCCCGACGACGCGGGTGATTCCGGTCTCAGGCCGAACTAGGATTTGTTAACAGGCCCTAAGACCAGGCCCCGCGCACCATTGCCAATCCGTGCGCGCCGCAAGACAACGCCTGGGGCAGATCGCCCGGTTGCAATCCGCCCAGCGCATAGACCGGCAGACGCGCGATCGCTGTCAGCGTGCGGAATCCATCCCATCCCAGTAATGCCGCGTCCGGATGCGTCGGCGTCGCGCACACCGGCCCCAGCACCGCGAAGTCCAGCCCGAGCGCTGCCGCCCTGGAAATATCCGCAGCGACATGACATGACGCCGCGACCAGCGCCATTGCCGGCCGGGTATCGATGGCCTGCAACTGACCGGCCGTGAGATGCACGCCGTCGGCGCCGATGCGTCCGGCCAGCGCAACGTCACCGTTGATCATGACTTTCGCGTGATGCGCGTGCGCACGCGTCACGACCGCCGACGCAAAAGTTTCCCGCAACTCCGCCGGCCAGTCCTTCGCGCGGACCTGGATCAAGCGCAGCCCTTGATCGAGCGCAGCCGCAATGCGGGTAAACGCGCGTTCATGATCGGCCGCGGGAAATCCGGTGATCGCGTAGACCTCGGGCAGCGCCAGCGCGGCGAAAATCGGCCCGTTGGCCGGCAATACCGGCGCGACATCAATGGCCTCCAGCCGCTGCCAGGCGAATGCCTGCGCTTCGCGACCATGCAACTCACCGTGCCAGGTGCGCACACGGAAAAAGTGCAGGCGCACGGCAGCATGCGGGTAATCAAAATCGCGGATGATCCAGGGCCAGGCGGTGATGACCGTAATGCCGAGTTCTTCGTGCAGTTCGCGCGCGAGCGCAGCGGGGGGCGATTCGCCGTCTTCGACCTTGCCGCCGGGGAATTCCCAGTAGCCGGCGTAGGCCTTGCCCGGCGGACGCTGCGCCAGCAGAAAACGGCCGTCCGGCTGCTGGATGACTGCGGCTACAACGTCAATGCGCCGGCGCCCGGCGGGCGGTGCAGCCATGCGAATCTACTTGCGGCGCGTGAGCCGCGTGCGCCCCGCCCAGTCGCGGGCAAATTGCCAGGCCACCCGGCCGCTGCGTGAACCGCGCGCCAGCGCCCACTGCAGCGCGGCGTGCTCCAAATCGGTGCTCTTGCCGGACACCTTGAAGTGATCCAGCCACACGTGAACGATACGCAGGTACTCGTCCTGATCGAACGGGTAGAACGACACCCACAGGCCGAAGCGTTCCGACAGCGAGACTTTTTCTTCACTGGTTTCGCCGGGGTGGATTTCTTCGCCGACATGCTGATACTCGAGATTCTCGTGCATGAACTCGGGCATCAGGTGGCGCCGGTTCGACGTGGCATAGATCAGGCAGTTTTCGGAAGCCGCGGCCACCGAACCGTCGAGCACGACCTTCAACGCCTTGTACCCGGGTTCATCGGCCTCAAACGACAAGTCGTCGCAATACAGGACGTAGCGTTCCGGTCGCGCGTGGATCAATTCGACGATATCCGGAAGATCCGTCAGGTCGCGCTTCTCGACCTCGATCACGCGCAGACCCCGCGGCGCATACTTGTTGAGCAACGCCTTGATCAGCGAGGATTTGCCGGTACCGCGCGCACCGGTCAGCAATACGTTGTTCGCAGGCAGCCCTTCGACAAACTGTCGTGTATTGCGCTCAACGCGTTCTTTCTGTTCATCGATACCGCACAGATCGCGCAAATCGATGCGATGCACCTGATGTATCGGCTCGAGTACCGCCTGCGCCCCTCTCTTGCGCCAGCGGAACGCAATGGAGGCTTGCCAGTCAACGTCGGATACCGGCGCCGGCAACAGTTGCTCCAGCCGCGCCAGCACACCTTCGGCGCGGGCAACCAGCGCTTCGACAGTTGCCGGCCGGGAGGCACGCGGTGACCTGGTATTTTTCATAACCTGTTGATTATAATTAATTATTTATTACCGCACCCATCATGACAAAAACATGCCTCTGACGAGGCTGTCATGTTTTTGGGAATGCTCGACAATCAGCTTCTGTAATCCGCGTTGATACTGACGTAATCATGCGACAGATCGCAGGTCCACACCACCGCCGCCGCACGCCCGCGATTGAGCACGACGCGCACGGTGATTTCCGCCTGCTTCATCACGCGTTGGCCGTCGGCTTCCTGATACCCGGGATGACGCCCGCCATGCTGCGCCACCAGCACGTCGTCGAGATAGAGTGCTACACCTTCAACGTCGAGATCCGTTATTCCTGCGTAACCGATGGCCGCGAGGATACGGCCAAGATTGGGATCAGAGGCGAAAAACGCGGTCTTGATCAGCGGTGAATGCGCGATGGCATAGGCCACCTTGCGGCATTCGTCTTCGTTGCGCCCTGCCTCAACGCGCACCGTGATGAACTTGGTCGCGCCTTCGCCGTCACGCACAATGGCTTGCGCCAGCGTGATTGAAACCGCGGTCACGGCATCGCGGAAAGCCAGATAGTCCGCGCTTTTGGCGTCGGTAATTTCAAGCATCGCCGCCTTGCCGGTTGCCATCAGCATGAAGCTGTCGTTGGTCGATGTGTCGCCATCGACAGTAATGCAGTTGAACGAATGCTGCGCGGCGTAGACCACTGCCGCCCTGACCAGCGGCTGGCTGACACGCGCGTCAGTGGCAACGAACCCGAGCATCGTCGCCATGCCCGGATGAATCATGCCCGCGCCCTTGGCAATGCCCGTCACCGTGATGGTCGCGCCACCAACCGGAAACTGCCGCGACACCGCCTTCGGCACCGTATCGGTAGTCATGATCGCCTCGGCCGCCTCCGCCCACGCCGCAGCTTTCAGCGCGGCCAGGCATTGCGGCAGGCCGGCAGTGATCCGCTCCACCGGCAGCGGCTCCATGATGACGCCAGTCGAAAACGGCAGTATCTGCATCGCCGTACAGCCGAGCAATTGCGCGGCATCCGCGCAAGTTTGACGTGCATGGGCAAGACCGGACTTGCCGGTACCGGCATTGGCTACACCAGTGTTGATTACCAGCGCGCGCACGCCGTTGTCCGGATCGACCATCGACAGATGCTGCCTCGCCACCACCACCGGCGCGGCGCAAAACCGGTTCTGCGTGAATACGCCGGCAACCCGGGCGCCGGCCTCCAGCCGGATCAGCAGCAGATCCCTGCGTCCCGTCTTGCGTATGCCCGCCTGCGCCGCGCCCAGATCAACACCCGCAACGGGCAACAGCGTGCGTGGATCGGGTGGAGCAAGATTGACCGGCATGGGTTCAGGACAGCTTGCCGTGGCAATGTTTGTACTTTTTCCCGGAGCCGCAGGGGCATATGTCGTTACGGCCCACTTTCTGGCCACCACGCACAAAGGGTTGCGCCGGCTCCGCTGCTGCGGCTCCGTCGTCGATCGCGGCCGCCTCGGCGATGTGATCCGTTGCGGCATCCGTCGCGGCATCGGCATGCTGGTATTGCACATTGGCCAACTGCTCATGTTCTTCCGCCGCGCGCAATTCTTCGGCGCTGCGGATCTGCACCGTCATCAGAATGCGCGTGACATCGGTCTTGATCATGTCGAGCAGCAGCGAAAACAGTTCGAACGCCTCGCGTTTGTATTCCTGCGTCGGATTTTTCTGCGCGTAACCCCGCAGATGGATACCCTGGCGCAACTGATCCAGCGCTGCGAGATGCTCCCGCCAGTGCGAGTCGACGCTCTGCAGCATGATGGCGCGCTCATACTGGCGCATGGCTGCCGCCTCGACCACGGCGGTTTTTGCAGCGTACCGCGTGTGCGCCGTCTCAACGATGCGCTGCCGCAGCGGTTCTTCCTCCAACTGGGGGTTTTCCTTCAGCCACTGTCTTACCGGCACCTCCAGCGTGAGCTCGCTGCGCAAGGTCTTTTCCAGCCCCTCCGCATCCCACTGCTCCTCGAGACTGCCCGGCGGGATGTGCTGGCTGATCAGGTTGCCGATCACATCAGCACGCATGGCCATGATGGTTTCCGAGATATCGGAACTGTTCAACAGTTCATTACGCTGTTGATAAATGACCTTGCGCTGATCATTGGCAACGTCGTCATATTCGAGCAGGTGCTTGCGCATATCGAAATTGCGCGCCTCGACTTTGCGCTGCGCATTCTCAATGGAGCGTGTCACCCACGGATGCTCGATGGCTTCGCCGTCGGGCATGTTCAGGCGTTGCATGATCGCCGCCACACGGTCGGATGCAAATATGCGCAGCAGCGAGTCGTCCAGCGCAAGATAAAACCGACTGGAACCCGGATCGCCCTGCCGCCCGGAGCGCCCGCGCAACTGATTGTCGATCCGCCGCGACTCATGGCGTTCGGTGCCGATGATATGCAAACCACCCGACTTGACGACCTGATCGTGGCGCTGCTGCCACTCCTCACGCAACACCACTGCCCGCTGCTTGCGATCCGCTTCGCCAATGCTCTCGTCGGCCATCAGACGGCCGATCTCCGGCTCCGGATTACCGCCGAGTACGATGTCCGTGCCCCGGCCCGCCATGTTGGTGGCAATGGTAATGATTTCGGGACGCCCCGCCTGGATCACGATCTCCGCCTCGCTGGCATGCTGTTTGGCGTTGAGTACATTGTGCGGCAGATTTTCCTGCTTGAGCATGCCCGAGATGTACTCCGAGTTCTCGATGGACGTCGTACCCACGAGAACCGGCTGACCACGTTCATGGCAGTCACGAATATCGTTGATGATGGCCTGGTATTTCTCCCGCGCCGTGCGGAACACCTGATCCATGCGGTCATCACGAACCATCGGGTGGTGCGTCGGAATCACCACTGTTTCCAGCCCGTAAATCTGCTGGAACTCGTAGGCTTCGGTGTCCGCTGTTCCCGTCATCCCGGAGAGCTTCTTGTACATACGGAAGTAGTTCTGGAACGTAATCGTGGCGAGCGTCTGGTTCTCCTTCTGGATCTCCACGCCTTCCTTGGCCTCGATCGCCTGATGCAGACCGTCGGACCAGCGGCGTCCCGGCATCAACCGGCCGGTAAACTCGTCAACGATGATGATCTCGTTGTTCTGTACTACGTACTGCTGGTCACGATGGAACAGGTTCTGCGCGCGCAGTGCCGCATTGAGGTGATGCATCAGGCCGATGTTGGCCGCGTCATACAAGCTGCCGCCCTCCGGCAGCAATCCCGCCTGCGCCAGCAGCGCCTCGGCGTGTTCATGGCCTTCTTCCGAAAGGGTGATCTGGTGCCCTTTCTCATCAACCCAGAAATCTCCCTCGGTCTTTTCTTCCTTTTGCCGCACGAGCTTCGGCGCAATGGTGTTCATGCGCAGGTACAGGTCAGTGGTGTCTTCAGCCTGCCCGGAGATGATCAATGGCGTGCGGGCCTCATCGATCAGTATCGAGTCCACTTCATCAACGATTGCGAAGACCAGCCCGCGCTGCACTTTTTCCGACAACTCATACACCATGTTGTCGCGCAGATAGTCAAAACCAAACTCGTTGTTGGTGCCGTAGGTAATATCGGAGCGATAGGCTTCCTGCTTGAGATCGTGCTCCATCTGCGACAGATTGACGCCGACGGTGAGCCCGAGGAAGCGGTAAATGCGCCCCATCCAGTCCGCGTCGCGCTGCGCCAGGTAATCATTGACGGTCACGATATGCACGCCGGTGCCGGCCAATGCATTGAGATACGCCGGCAGTGTGGCGACCAGTGTCTTGCCTTCGCCCGTGCGCATCTCGCCAATCTTGCCGTTGTGCAGGGTGATGCCGCCAACCAACTGCACATCGAAGTGCCGCATGCCGAGCACGCGCTTTCCGGCTTCGCGCACCACCGCAAATGCC
>JANNHN010000054.1:0-7612 GCA_031404395.1 Betaproteobacteria bacterium | reverse complement strand
CATGGGGCAACGCGTCCAGAAATCCGTGTTCGAATTCCAACTGGACGAAATGCAATTCGAACAACTCGAGCGCCGCCTGCTTGCCGAGATCGATGAAACGGAAGACAGTCTGCGTTTTTACCGCATCACTGAAGCCGCGCGTGTGCGGGTCAAGGAATATGGAAATATCAAAGCAAAAGACTTCGATGGCCCCCTGCTGGCATAGCGCGAACGTAAAGCACCCCAATAGTCTGGGCAAGGTTCGCGTTTTACGTAACTATTTGTTTTTATTAAATTATTTTACTTCCCATGCACAATTCCCTGCCTATACTCACCGTGCATTTTCAGGGCTCGCGCACTACAATCAACTTTCTTTGGCGCATCAATCACATAGCGCGCCACTGTCGCGCCGGCACACGTGCCGGCGCGTGGATTGAAACTCGATCAACTCCCGCCAATAACGCGGCGCTTTGCAGGTCGCGCATACGGCCGATTCCCTGTTTGTCGGCGGGCTACCCAGGATTGGCCGGCGACGGGCGCAAGGTGCTACCATGAGTCCTGTACAATGTTATGGCAGGTGAAACCATGGATGTGATTACCTATACTGCGGCGCGCAACCGGCTGACCAAGCTCCTGGAACAGGTGAATGACGACGGCGCACCGGTGCTGATTACCCGGCAGCGCGGGAAGCCTGCGGTGCTGATGTCGCTGGACGAATACGCATCCCTCGACGAAACCGCGCACCTCTTGCGCAGCCCGAAGAATGCGGCACGGCTGCAGAGCGCCTTGCGCGCGCTCGATGCCGGGCGCGGGGTGCGGCGCAGACTGCGCAAGTGAACCTGGTCTGGTCGCGCGAAGCATGGGCAGACTACGAACATTGGGCCCGAGCCGACCGCCGGGTGCGCGACAAAATCAACACCCTGATCGAGGACATCCAGCGCCATCCGTTCACCGGCCTGGGCAAGCCCGAGCCGCTGAAACACTACCTCGCCGGCGCGTGGTCGCGGCGCATTACCCGGGAACACCGCCTGGTGTACCGTGTGCAGGGCAAGGCGCTGCAAATCGTGCAGTGCCGCTACCACTACTGAGTTGAAATCCGGCGCAGTGCCAGTCCGAGGCGCGCTTCCAGCACAACCTGACGGCGATACCAGAACACGCACTGTTCGCGGGCGACGATTTGCGCAGTAGCGGCTTCCGGCGCGCGTACTGAAAACTTACTGCTGCTGCAGTTTGCTGTCCGCCACCACCTTGGTGTATTTCGCAATCTCGGATTTGATGTAAACGCCAAAACCGTCGGCGCTGCCGCCCAGCGGATCGGCGCCGAGGCTGGCGAGCCGTTGCTGCACATCGGGCAGTTGCAGCGCCTTGTTGATGTCGGCATTGAGCCGGTTGACTGCCACAGCAGGCGTTTTCGCAGGCAGCACCGCGCCGTACCAGTTGATCATGTCGTAGCCGGCGACACCGGATTCCGCCACGGTCGGCACGTCGGGCAGCGCCGGATTGCGCTTTGCACTGGTCACTGCCAGCGCGCGCATGCGGCCGGCCTTGATGTGCGGCACCGCCACCGGCGCGGTATTGAAACCGGCCTGCACTTCGCCTGAGATCAGCGCAATCGCGCTCGGCGCGCCGCCTTTGTAGGCGATATGCGTCATGGATATTTTCGTCATGCCTTTCAGCATTTCGGCGGCGATGTGTTCGGGGCTGCCGTCGCCGGACGATGCATAATTAATCGGCTTGGCTTTTGCCAGTACGATCAGGTCGGCAACGCTTTTTGCCGTCGATGACGGCGGCACCACCACAAACATCGGCACCGATGAAATATTGATCAGCGGCGTGAAATCGCGCACCAGATCGTAGCCGAGTTTTTTGTACAACGGCTTGCTGATGGCGTGCGACACCGAAATCATCAGCACCGTGTGCCCGTCGGGCATTGCTTTCGAAGCGATTTCCGCCGCCAGATTGGCGTTGGCGCCGGGCCGGTTATCAACCACGACCTGCTGGCTCAGGCTGTCGGTGAGTTTGGCCGCGACCACGCGCGCCATGATGTCGGTGCCGCCGCCGGGCGCGAAGCCGACCAGAAAGCGGATCGGCTTGGCCGGGTAATTCTGCGCAACCACGCCGCCCGCGCACAACAGGCCGGCGAACGCGACTATGCTGATGATCGTTTTTTTCATGGTCTCCTCCGCAATCATGGATGGTCCGCGGTCCGCAGCTCAGCCCGCGGCTACAGCCTGCAGTTTTGCATTGCACACGTGGCGCACCACGGCGTCAGCAAATGTTTTTGTATTGCCCTTGCCGCCGAGATCGCCGGTGCGCGCATGGTCATCGCCCAATGCCGCATCCACCGCCATCTGGATCGCGCGGTACGCCTGCTGCAACGCCGGCTTGCCGTGGCGGATGCCCAGCCATTCGAGCAGCATCCCTGCCGACAGGATCATGCCACTCGGGTTTGCAATTCCTTTTCCGGCAATGTCCGGCGCCGAGCCATGCCCGGCATTGGCGATGGCATGGTTGTCGCCGGCATTGATCGCCGCAGCGAGCCCCAGACCTCCGGACAGCGCTACCGCAAGATTGGAGAGGATGTCGCCGAACATGTTGGTGATCAGGATCACGTCATGGCGCTCGGGGCGGCTGTAGATATCGGCCACCATCGCATCGATGTCCATTTCCTTCAGCGTGATCTGCGGATGCAATTTCGCTTCGGCAAAAGCCTCGCCCATGAACAGACCGTCGGTCATCTGCAACACATGCCGCTTGCCTACCGCGGTGATGCGCCGGCTGCGCCGCGCGGCGTAATCAAAGGCCACTTTCGCAATGCGCCGCGAGCCCTGGCGGGTAATCTTGCGCACCGACAGCGCTACATCCTCGGTCGGCATGAATTCACCGATGCCCTGATACATGGTGCGGTCTGAATAGAAACCCTCGGTGTTCTCGCGCACGATCAGCACATCGAGACCGCGACGCGCGTCGGGAATGCCGGGGCGGCTGCGTGCCGGGCGCAGGTTGGCGTAGAGATCCAGCCGCTTGCGGATGGTGCCCGGAATGTTGAGGCCGCCCTGCGCCAGCGGCGGATAACCGGTCATGCCGCAGGGGCCGACGATCACGCCGTCGGCGTCGATCGCCGCCTGCAGCGCGCTATCGGTCAGCGTGGTGCCGTGCCGGCGATGACTGGCCATGCCGACTTCAATATCGGTAAAACGCAGCCCCAGCGAGAATTCCGCATCCGCCGCCTTCACCACCGCCATCGCTGCAGCGACGATTTCCGGCCCGATATCGTCGCCGGCCATGACCACCAGATTCATGATTGCTCCTTGGGAAGTGCTGATCAAGTGCTTCAGTTAATCAGCACTTCCGCTAACGTGGGGGATACACAAGGGGGCGTAGCCCACTTGTTCAGTATTTCCCTGTTGTTGATCACGCGTCATTCCGCTTTGATTTTCGCTTCCGCAACCACTTTGACCCAGCGCTGGTAATCGCGCTGGATGCGCTCGCCGAATTTCTGCGGTGTGCCGCCGGTCTGCACCATGCCCTGATCGTTCAGGTTTTTTCTCATCTCGGGCTCTTCGAGCGCCTTGTTGATCGCCGCATTGAGGCGGTCAATCATCGGCTGCGGCGTGCCGCGAGGCGCCATGGTGCCGAACCACAGTTCGACCTCATAACCCGGCAGCGTTTCCGCAACCGTCGGCACTTCCGGCAGCGACACCCAGCGCTGCGCGGTGGTCACCGCCAGCGGACGCAACCGGCCGGTACTGAAATGCGGCATCACCGGCAGCAGGCTGCCGACGATGATCGGCGCCTGGCCCGACAGCAGATCCGCCATCGCCGCGCCGGTGCTCTTGTACGGGATATGGATCATCCTGATTTTGGCCATCACGCTCATCAGTTCGGTGGACAGATGGGTCAGCCCGCCGACGCCGCTGGACGCATAGGGCAACTGGTCGGGCCTGGCCCTGGCCAGCGCGATCAGTTCCTTGAGATTTTTCGGCGGCAGCGACGGATGCACGGTGACCACGAACGGCGTAATGCCGAACTCGGCGACCGGAATGATTGAATTGATCGGATCAAACGCCGGCTTGTGCGTCGCCGAACTCGCCGAAAAACTGCCCGACATCATCATGATCGTATAACCGTCGGGGGGCGACTTGGCCACTGCTTCCATGCCGATGATGCCGGCGGCGCCGCCGCGGTTATCGACAATGAATTGCTGGCCCAGCGCGGCGGTCAGCTTGTTCGAAAACTGGCGCGCGGTGAGGTCGCTGCCGCCGCCCGGCGCGAACGGCACGATGACGCGCACCGGCTTGACCGGGTATTGCTGCGCAGATGCGAATGGGGGCGCGGCGCACAGGACGCCGGCTGCCGCTGCCAATACGATCGAACGAACGGCTGGTGCTGTCATGATGTCCTCCGGAAGATGGGTGAGTCGCTTGCGGGCTGGTATTTTGTACTGTGTAACGATTTTTCCGGTCGCAGTTGCAGTATTACATAATTAAAAATATCAATAAAAAACAATTAGTTATATCAATTACCGGTTACGTGCGAGGTTACGCGCGATATGAGTTACGGGCGATACCTCTCAACCGTCTTCCAGTCGATTTCAAAACCGAAGCCCGGCAGATCGTTCATGTGTACAAAACCGTCGCGCACCTGCGCGCGCTCGGTAAACAGTTCGAACCACAGCGGATCGCGCTCGGGGCCGCCGTGCGACTCCACACCAAAACCCAGCCGCGGGAACGCCGACACCAGATGCGCGTGAATTTCCGGCACCAGATGGGGTGCCACGCGCACGCCATGCTGTTCGGCGAGATGGCTGACGCGCAGCGATTCGGTGAATCCGGCGAAACGCGTGGCGTCGAATTGCATGAAGCCCAGCGCACCGCTGGCGATGAAATCGCGCGCGGTGAAGCGCGTCATTTCGCGCTCACCATGCGCCAGCGGAATCGAAATCGCCTGCGCCAGCCGCACAAAATCGGCCGGCTGCAAATACCAGTGCAACGGCTCCTCCATCCAGTAAATGTCGTACGGCTCGACGGCACGACCAAAAGCAATGCAGTCTTCGAGATCGTAGGCGGCATTCATGTCAAGCATCAGCAGCACGTCCTTGCCGATGGCTGATCGCGTGGCCTTGATGCGCTCGACTTCCTGCGCAATGCTCAAACCCGACGTCTTCAGCTTGACGGCGCGATAACCGCGCTTGACGAAGCCCGCCAGCTCATCAGCGCACGCGGTCAGCGGCGCATCGAGTTCATAATATCCGCCGGTGGCATAGGTAAACAGCGGTTTGCCCTCGCCGCCGAGCAGTTTCCACACCGGCACGCCCAGCGCCTTGCCCTTGATGTCCCACAGCGCAATGTCGATGCCGCCGATGGCCGCCATGATCTGCGGCCGGTCGCCGCGCGGCAGCGGTTGCGGCAAGCCGTCGCGCCCGCCCATGCCGGTGGGTCGCGGTGAGGTCAGCGCAAACAGTTTTTCCCAGACGGCGATCTGCGCGGTCGCATCCATGCCGCGCACGATTTCGCCCAGCTTCTCCACGTATTGGCAGATGTCTTTCAGCGGTGAGCCGTGAATCTGGCCGATGCCGGTCAGGCCGTCGTCGGTTTTGATTTCCACCAGCACCACGCTGGAGCTGTGCAACTCTTCATGCGCGGTCCACAACGGATGCTTGAGCTTGACGGAGACGGCGTGGGCTTTGACGGAGGCGATGCGGGTCACAGGATGTCCTGTAAAAATATAAATAAAATCAACGGATTACAATACAATTCCCACTATGGCCGCGGTAACCAGCGTCGCCAGCGTACCGGACACGATGGAGCGCAGGCCCAGCGCCACAATCTCGTCACGCCGCTCCGGCACCATCGCGGTCAGACCGCCCAACATGATGCCCAGACTGCCGAAATTGGCAAAGCCGCACAGCGCGTAAGTCATGATGACACGGCTGCGCGGGCTCAGCGCATCCGCCGGCAACTGCGCCATCTGCAAATACGCGAGAAACTCGTTCAACACGGTCTTGGTGCCCATCAATGCGCCTGCCGTCTGCGCTTCGGCCCACGGCACACCGGCGAGCCAGGTCAGCGGCGCCATCACCACGCCCAACATGCGTTCCAGCGACAGCGGTTTGCCGGCAATCTCCGGCAGCGCGCCCAGCGCGGCATTGACCAGCGTCACCAGTGCCACCAGCACGATCAGCAAGGCGACGATATTCAGCAGCAACTGCAGCCCGTCCGCCGTGCCGCGGGTGATCGCATCCATCGCGCCGCGCGCGCCGGTGGCAATGTCGATACGGCCGGAGGTCGGCTCGCCCTGCGGCGGAATCATCAGCGCGGCGACCACAATCGCTGCCGGCGCGCTGATAATCGATGCCGCAAGAATATGACCGATGGCATCCGGAATCACCGGCCCGAGGATGCTGGCGTAGAGCACCATCACCGTGCCGGCGACGCCGGCCATGCCGCAGGTCATCACCATGAACAGCTCGCCGCGCGACAGCCGCGCCAGGTACGGCCGCACCACCAGCGGTGCCTCCACCATGCCGACAAAAATGTTGGCTGCTGTCGATAGTCCAACCGCACCACCGATGCCCAGTGTTTTTTCCAGCATCGCGGACAGCAGGCGCACCAGCCACGGCAGCACCCGCCAGTAAAACAGCAATGCGGACAGCGCGCTCACCACCAGCACCAGCGGCAGCGCACGCAGCCCGAGGATGAAAGTAGAGACGCCGGGTCTGGTTTCGAACGGCAGCGGCGCCCCGCCGAGATAACCGAACACCAGGCTGGTACCGGCCTGCGTCGCCCGCTCCAGCGCCAGCAGTCCCTCGTTCAACGCCAGGAAAAACTGCTGCACCGGCGGCGCCTTCAGCAACAACACCGCCAGCACGATAGTCAGCAAGACGCCGGGCAGCACAATGCGCCACGGCAGCGCACGGCGGTTTTCGCTCAAGGCCCAGGCGATGGCGAGCAATGCCAGCAGGCCGAAGGTACCGTGCAGCACTGGATTCATCATCTGATCCTCTTATGAGCCGCGAAGCCGGACGGCGGGATACGCGTTGCTCCTCCCGCCCTACGAACTACTTTCCAATTTGGCATCGTGCCACCACCCCCCTTGTGAGTCGCCGAGCAGCTTGCAAACCCCAACTTCGCCGGGGGCAGCCCGGCGGCTGGTTACTTTCTTTTGTGCGGCCAAAAGAAAGTAACCAAAGAAAATGCCGCCCTGGCTCGCCGGCCTGCGGCTTCCCTGTGCTGCTCGCCACGCCGGGCGGCTGCGGAACTCGCCCTTGCCGCTGCGCGGCATGGACGCAGACAGTCCTCGCCGACTGCCCCCGGCCTGGCTGCGCTGCTCGGCGGCTCACAAGGGGAAACTCCAACACCATTGGTAGTGCAACTGGACTGCCCCCGGCGACTTTCAATTGCGCCGCCAAGTCGTGCCCTGCGGCCCGTCCTCCAGCACGATGCCAGCGTCGAGCAGTTCCTTGCGTATCCGGTCGGATTCAGAAAAATTCTTTGCCTTGCGCGCGGCCATACGGTCAGCAATCAGTCGCTCAATCGACTCCGGCGTGTGGGTTACAGTAGCTGCGGCCTGCAGGGTCGCATCCCCCAACACAATATCTGCACTAGCCTTAATTTCACCCTGCAGAAACGCC
>JANNHN010000053.1:0-5763 GCA_031404395.1 Betaproteobacteria bacterium | reverse complement strand
ACAGCCGGTTCACCAGCATCCTCGGCTCTGCAAATCCAGGCGCGACCGGCGAAGCCTATGCACTGACCACAGACGGTGTGATGCTGTCGGACAGCCGTTACGCGGCAGAGCTGCGCGCCGCCGGCGTACTCGGCGCCAACGTCGGCAACGGCGCCCTGCAGGTGCAGATTCGCGACCCCGGCGGCGCGTTCGCCACGGGCCATAAACTGCCGGCGGACTGGGGTGCTGCGCCCCGCACGCGCCTTGCGGCGCTGGTTGGCGCCGCGCGGGAAAACACCGATGCGGACGGGCAACGCGGCGTCATTCTGGAGCCGTATCGCAATTACCGCGGCGCCGAAGTCATCGGCGCCTGGCGCTGGCTGCCGGATTACGATTTTGCAGTGGCGGTCGAGATGGGGCGGGAGGAGGCCTATGCGCCGCTGCGCTACCTCGACCGCGCATTCGGGTTGCTGGCCGCGCTGGTCGGCCTCGGTCTGCTGGCCGTGCTGTGGTCGATGTGGAATGTGCGCCGGCTGCGCCGCGCCGTCGGGAATGTGCGGGTGATCGGCCCCTACCGGTTTGAACGTCTGCTCGGCGAGGGTGGCATGGGTACCGTGTATCTCGCCACGCATGCGCTGCTCAAGCGGCCGACGGCGATCAAACTGCTCAAGCCGCATCTGGCCACCGACGAAGTGGTGGGCCGTTTTGAGCGCGAAGCCCGCCTGGCGAGCCAGCTGGTGCATCCGAACACCATCGAGATCTACGACTATGGGCGCACGCCGGAGGGCGTGTTTTATTACGTGATGGAATATCTCGAGGGGCGCTCGCTCGACGAGATCATCGCGACCGACGGTGCATTGCCCGTCGGCCGGGCGATACACGTGCTGCGTCAGGTGTGCGCGGCCCTGCGCGAGGCGCACGGGCGCGGCCTGATCCATCGCGACATCAAGCCGCACAACCTGATGCTGTGCCAGCGCGGCGGGGAATACGATGTCGTCAAAATTCTCGATTTCGGACTGGTCAAGGATCTGACCACGCCGCAATCGCGCAACATTACGCAGTACCAGCGAGTAGTCGGTACCCCGATGTACATGGCGCCGGAGCGAGTACGCAACCCCGCCGACGCCGATGCCCGGTCCGACATCTATTCGGTCGGCGCCACGGCGTTCCATCTGCTGGCGGGTCGGTTGCCGTTTCTGGTTGAAGGCGAACACGATCTGACCTACCAGATCCTGCATGCGCCGGTGCCGCGGCTCGCCGATTGCGCAGTGCAGGTGCCGGCGCGGCTCGATGAACTGGTCTCGCGCTGTCTGGCCAAGGAACGCAGCGCACGGCCGCATGATGTCGTGGTCATTCTGGCCGCGCTGGAAACGCTGGCGCTGGCGCATCCATGGACGCAACGCGATGCCGCCGAGTGGTGGCAGCGCACCGCGCCCCGGCGCGCGGCGTCGTGATACGCGGCGCGGCTGAATCACGTACACTGAAAAAATGAATCCGCGTATGAATTTACAATATCTTCTGCTGGCGGTTGCATTGCTGGCCTCGTCTGTGACGCAGGCGCCGGCGCAGGTGCCGGCGCCGGTAGAGGAACGTGGCCGCGCGGCGCTGCAGCAGGGCCAGCAGCGCACCGGCTTGGCCTACCGCGATCTGGAGCAGGCGCGCCACGACGCCAGGCTGGCGGAACAGGACATGCTTAACGCGCGCGACGCCCACACCGCCGCGCAGCAGCAGGAGGCACTGCGCCGGCGCGAGCTGGATGCGGCACAGAAAGCATTAACGGCGGCACGGGCGCGGGTTGCCGCCGCAGAGCAGGCTTACGATAAAGCAGTCAACGACGTCGATGCGGCGCACCGCGCCGCGAAGCAAGTCCCCTTGGGGGGCGCTGCGCCGGTCACGCCAGCGAAATAAAATAACTGCCGGTGTTACCGACGCAGCAATCCGTCAGGCGCGGCGGCTGCTGGCGCCGCCATCCACCGTGATGATGGTGCCGGTGGTGTAGCCCGACAGCGGCGAACACAGAAAGGTCACCATCGCGCCGAGTTCCTCGACGGTGGCCATGCGCCCGAACGGCGATTTGCTGACCAGTTCCTGCCAGCGGTCGGCGTTGCCGAGTTCCTTGGCCGCGCGCTCGCGCAGGCGCGTTACGGCGCGGTCGGTCGCGGTGCCGCCGGGATTGACGCCGACCACGCGCACATTGAATTCCGGGCTTTCCGCACCGAGCGCACGGGTGAATGCCATCAACGCGGCATTGCCCATGCTGCCGGCGATGTAGCCGGCCGACGGTCGTTCACCGGCGGCGCCGATGATGTTGATGATGACGCCGCTGCGGCGCTCGCGCATTTTTGCGTAGATTTCGCGGGTGATGTCGATGAAGCCGAAGACTTTCAGATCCCACGAGCGTTTCCAGGTGTCGTCGTCCAGCGCGGCGAGGGTGCCCTGAGGGATCGCGCCGGCGTTGTTGATCAGGAAATCCACGTTGGCGCATTCGCGCGCCAGTGCCACCGCGTTCACCGATTTCGACAGGTCCGCAACGTGGCAGCGGACATCGACAGGATGCGCCGCGATGATCGCCTTGCGTGCGGCTTCGAGGTCGTCCTTGCTGCGCGCGGCCAGATGCAGATTGCAGCCTTCCTGCGCCAGCATTTTGGCGGTGCCCAGGCCGATTCCGCGCGAACCGCCGGTAATCAACGCCCATTTACCCTTTAATCCCAGATCCATGAATTTCTCCCCTGTAGTGGTCCGGCAACGGCAGGGCGATGGTAACACCGCACTCATGCGGTGATCGTTAACAGGCCCTGAGCCCGTCAACCGCGAGGCGCCGCAACCGTTATTGGCCTCACGACCCGAATAACTCGGGCGAATCGCGCCACCGCGCGAGCCAATTTTCGATACGTGGAGAAAACATGAACAAACTGCTGACTACCCTGATTGCTGCCGGCTTTATCGCCGCATCTTTCAACGTTGCTGCCCAGACTGCCCCGGCAGCGCCGGCCAAAGCCGACGCCCCTAAAGCCGTACCGGCAACCCCCGCGAAAGCTGAAGCGCCGAAAGCGACACCGGCAACTCCGGCGACGCCCTCGGCCAAGGCTGATGCTCCGAAGAAAGCCAAGTCTGCCGCCCCGAAGAAAGCCAAGTCTGACGCCCCGAAAAAAGCCAAGGGCAAGGCCAAAGCCAAAGCCAAAGCCAAGGCCAAGGGCAAAGACGAGACCGCCAAGTAAGCAAACTAAGTCAGCATCGGCCCGCGTCACACACGGGTCGCGCTACAATCAGGAAGGCAGGCGCCATGCGCCTGCCTTCTTTTTTTGTACTGCCGCCGGCCGCAAGGGAGTGGTGCCGGCAGTGGAAACAGTAATAAAAGTTAGCGCATACTTCGCTGGTGCGCCAGCGAAATATTAATGAAAATATCAAATAAAACAATTAATTACATAGACACGCAGACGGGGGCAGTTTATCCGGGCGATGTAGCCCGCTGGCGCGGTGAATCCGGCGCCTGCCTGAGTCTGGCGCCGGGTCCGGGCCTCAAACGCAACGACATCAACGCCGGCGAACGCTCGGTCTGGCGTTACGCGCAGGCGATTGCCGTTGACGCGCAACAGGCCATATCGCTGGGCGAGGGCAGCACACCGCTGCTCGCACGCGAGTGGGACGGCGTGCCGGTGCGCTTCAAGCTCGAATTCATGATGCCCACCGGTTCCTTCAAGGATCGCGGCATGACCGTGCTGGTCAGCTATCTCAGGAGCTGCGGCATTGAACACGTGCTGGAGGATTCTTCCGGGAATGCCGGCGCGTCGTTGTCGGCGTATGCGGCGGCGGCGGGCATGCGCTGTCGCATTCTGGTGCCGGAGAGCGCCTCGTATCCCAAGATCGCGCAGATTGCCGCTTGCGGCGCTGACGTGGTGACCGTGCCCGGCTCACGACAGGACGTTGCCGATGCCGCGCTGCGCATGAGCAGCGAAATTTTTTATGCCAGCCACAACTGGCAGCCGTTTTTTATCGAGGGTACCAAGACTCTGGCCTATGAATTGTGGGAGGCCGATGGCTACCGCGCGCCCGACAATGTGGTGGTACCGCTGGGTTACGGCAGCAATGTGCTGGGCCTCGAACGCGGTTTCGACGAATTGCTGCGCAACGGGGAAATCCCCCGCCTGCCGCGTATTTTCGGGGTGCAGGCCGAAAATTGCGCGCCGTGTCATGCGGCATGGGTTGCGGGCGGCGAGGCGCCGGTAGCCGTCGCCGTCCGTCCGACCATTGCGGAGGGCATCGCGTCTTCGCAGCCGACGCGTCTGGTCGAAGTGCTGCGTGCGGTACGCCGTTCGCAAGGCGGTATCGCCGCCGTCAGTGAAGACGCCATCGTGGCCGCATTGCGCGCACTGGCGCGCATGGGGTTGTACGTCGAGCCGACCAGCGCGGCTGCTGCTGCCGGGCTGACGCAATTGCTCGCCAGCGGCGCGATTCGCCGGGACGAAAATACGGTGGTGGTGCTCACCGGCAGCGGGCTCAAGAGTGCGGAGCGCATCGGGCAGTTGCTGAATCTGCATGCGCGCACGCTGTAACGGCAACGCGTCGGCAGCCGGTCGCATGATGGACCTGCGTCGTTGCATTCTTGACATGCTTTGCGCCAGACGCCTGGATTCAAAGTCTTTCCGCACCACGATTCAATCCTGAAAAGGTCTTGTCGCTATGAAAATCACCGCTGTCAAAAGCTATGCCGTGCATCCGGGCTGGCGCAAGAATCTCATTTTCGTCAAAGTCGAAACGGATGCCGGCATCCACGGCTGGGGCGAGGCGTATTCGCAATATGACCGCGACCGCGCGGTGATGGCGCAACTGGAGTGTCTGGGCCCGTATCTGACCGGACGCAGCCCGTTCGATATCAAACATTTCACGCAATTCGCCTTCGACGACTACGCGGCGCGCCGCGGCTCGGTGGAACTGTTTTGCGCCATCAGCGGCATCGAGCAGGCGATGTGGGATATCGTCGGCAAGGCGACCAAACAGCCGGTGTACAACCTGCTCGGCGGACGTTATCGCGACAAAATCCGCGTCTATGCCAACGGCTGGAGCTACGGCATGAAGGAGCCGGCAGATTACGCGCGCGCTGCCGAGAGCGTCGTCAAGCAGGGTTTTACCGCGATCAAATTCGATCCGCTGCCCTCGCCGTGGCGCTCGTATATTCCGCAGGAGCACGAACGCCGCGCCATTCGCGTGGTGAAGGCGGTGCGCGACGCGGTCGGCCCCGATGTCGATCTGCTGATCGAGCAGCACCGGCGGCTGGCGCCCATGCACGCCATCCGCCTCGACAAACAACTGGCCGAATTCAATCTCTACTGGATGGAGGAATCCTGCCAGGCCGAGTTTCCGGATGAACTCGCGCAGATCCGCCGCGAAATCGGCGTGCCGATGGTGATCGGCGAGGCGACTTATACCAAGACCGGCTTCCGTCCGCTGCTGGAAAAACGTGCCGCGGATATTCTGAATCCGGACGTGGCCTGTGTCGGCGGCATACTGGAACTGAAAGAAATTGCCGCGATGGCCGAGCCGTTTCTGGTGGCCGTATCACCGCACAACTACAACTCGACGCTGGTGGCGCTGGCCTCCACAGTTCACGCTTCGGCGACCATGCCCAACTTCATCATCACCGAGTACTTCCTGCCGTTCGTCGATTTCTGCGACACGATTTCGCCGAATCAGTTGAAGCCGAAAAACGGCTATATCGAACTGCCGACGGCGCCGGGGCTGGGTATCGATGTCGATGAGGAAGCGCTGAAAAAACATCCGGCGAAA
>JANNHN010000052.1:0-4076 GCA_031404395.1 Betaproteobacteria bacterium | reverse complement strand
GGTCTGTGGGCTGTCGGTGCGGTGCGCAGCGGCTGCGGCGGCAGCCTGACTGACGCCATGGCCGAAGCCACACGTGCCGCGGATGCCGTCGCCGCACGGCTGAAATAATGCCGGCATGCCGCGTGCCTCAAAGTTATTAATGTTTTCAAAAAAATACATGACACCGTTCGGGCTGAGCCTGTCGAAGCCCTGCCGCCCTTCGATAAACTCAGGGCGAACGGAAGTGGTTTGTTGCAAATTGTGAAAAGCTCAGCAGTCCGGCGCGCCCACGCCCAGCCGCTCCCAGCCCTCGCGGCCGAGGCGACGCAGGGTTTCCATGTTGTCCCGGTAAATCCGCTCCGTATCGGGATGCGCTGCGATGGCGCGCTCGACGCTGGCCTCTCGCAACAGATGCAGCGTCGGATACGGTGAGCGGTTGCTGCAGTTGCCGATGTCGTCGGGTTCGGTGTCGGCGAACTGGTATTGCGGATGAAAACTCGCCACCTGCAGCACGCCCTCCAGCCCGAGGTCTGCAACCAGCGCATCCGCCAGTTCCAGGAAATCGTTGTAGTCGAGAAAATCGCCCAGCGCCCGCGGATGGATCAGCAGCGTGGTTTCAGTCCGGTCTTCATCGATGGCTGCCAGGATCTGCAATTCCTCTGCCAGCGCCTCCAGCAGCGCCTCCGGCGTCGTCGCATCACTGACGACGTAGCGGATACGGCCACCGGCGTATACTGCGCGCGCAAACGGACACAGGTTGAGCCCGATCACGGCCTTTACCAGCCAGTCTTGCGTCGCGGCAATTACGGCTTCTGCGCCAGTTGTCATACATACACCCTCATCACCGCAACACAGTAACCAGTTCATGGCGCTCAGCGCAACCATCTTCAAAGCCGACCTGACCATCACCGACATGGATCGCGGTTACTACGCGACTCATGCGCTGGTACTGGCGCGCCATCCCTCCGAAACCGATGAACGCATGATGGTGCGGCTGCTGGCCTTTGCGCTGAACGCCGAAGAGGCTCTGGCATTCGGCAAGGGATTGAGTGCCGAAGATGAACCCGATTTGTGGCACAAGGACCTGACCGGTGCGATCCGGTTGTGGATCATCGTCGGACTGCCCGACGAAAAAATGGTGCGCAAGGCCTGCGGCCGCGCCGCACAGGTGCGCCTCTACACGTACGGCCGCAACGCTGCAAAATGGTGGCAGGACAATGGCAGCGCGCTGGCCCGGCCTGACAATCTGGGCGTCATCGAACTGCCGCCGGTCGCGACGCAGGCCATGGCCGAACTGGCGCAACGCACGATGCAATTGCAATGCACCGTTCAGGACAGCACGGTGTGGCTGACCGACGGCGCACGCACCGTGGAAATTACGCCGACCGTACTCAACGC
Organism: Betaproteobacteria bacterium; assembly: GCA_031404395.1. Lineage (GTDB taxonomy): Bacteria > Pseudomonadota > Gammaproteobacteria > Burkholderiales > SG8-41. Next base: position 2,699 of record JANNHN010000052.1, on the reverse strand, counting down.
GGCGCGCAAACCTTAAAAAAACCGCAGGTCGCGACAGATACTGCCGGCGCAGAGTCTTTCCCGTGTGAACGGTTGCAGGAAATGTATGGCCGCTCGCATCCGCCCGCCACCACAGTCTGGAACACCTTACGCACACCTGCCGCGCCGACTTACAATGGCGGCAGCGCAACATAAAACAACGGAAGGGAATCGCTCCCGGTGGGGCGGCCGGACTTCAAACCCGGTAGGGGCCGCGAGCGGTCCTGTGTGGGTTCGACTCCCACTCTCTTCCGCCACCGCCCGCGCAGCGCCTTGGGAGGAGGATCGCGATGAGCTTCGCCATAGAATTATCAAATAAAATCAACAACTTGCAGTATTCCGCTCTGCCAGCAGAGGCCGTGTACTGGGCCAAAGTCGGCATCCTCGACACCGTCGGCGTCACGCTTGCCGGCGCCAGCGAAGATGCGACGCGCATCGTGCTCGGCGTGTCGGGTTCCAGCAGCGGCCCAGCATTGGTATTCGGTCACGCGCGGCGCGTCGGCGCACTCGATGCCGCGCTGATCAACGGCACCGCCTCGCACGCGCTCGATTTCGACGACTGCAACAACACGCTGGGCGGTCATCCCTCGGCGCCCATCCTGCCGGCGCTGTTCGCGCTGGCCGACGAAACCGGCGCCACCGGCAAGGATTTCATCGCGGCCTACGTCGCCGGTTTTGAAACCGAATGCAAATTGTCGATGGTGGTGAATTTTCATCAGTACACCAAGGGCTGGCACCCGACGGCGACCATCGGCGTATTCGGCGCCACCGCCGCCTGCGCGCACCTGCTGAAATTGTCGATTGAACAAACCGCCACCGCGCTGTCGATTGCGGCCTCCCTCGCCGCCGGTGTCAAATCCAACTTCGGCACCATGACCAAACCGCTGCACGTCGGTCATTGTGCAAGGAGCGGACTGTTCGCGGCGCTGCTTGCGCGCGATGGTTTTACCGCCGGCCCGCAGGCTTTTGAACACAAGCAGGGTTACTTCGAAGTCTTCAACGGCGCCGGCAATTACGACGCGGCAAAGGCGTTCCCGGCGTGGGCGAATCCGCTGGACATCACCCGCCCCGGCATTGCGATCAAACAATATCCCTGCTGCGGCAGCACGCATCCGGCAATCGACTGCATGCTTGAATTAGTGCAGAAGCACAACCTCACGCCCGACAACGTCGCGCGCATCGATTCCTGGACCCACCCGCGGCGCCTGGAACACACCAACCGCCCCGACCCGCAATCCTCGCTCGACGCCAAGTTCAGCGTGCAATACACGCTGGCGCGCGCGCTGAAGGATCGCACGGTGAAAATCGAACAGTTCGAAGGCGACACCTGGAAAGATCCGGCGACCCGCGCCATCCTGCCGAAAATCCACGCGGCGACCTACACCCCCTTGCAATTCCCTGCCGACAACCATTTCGGCGCCGAAGTGAAAGTCACCCTGACCGACGGCCGCGTCGTCAGCGCCAAAACCGACCAGGCGCTGGGCCGCAGCGTGGACAAACCGCTGCCCGCGGAACGGCTGAAAGAAAAATTCGACAACTGCGCCGCGCGCGCGCTGTCATCCGACGCGGTGGCGCGGCTGTATGCGGCGATTCAGGATTTTGAAAATGCGAAAGACGTGCGGGAGATTGCGGCGCTGGCCGCGGGACGGGGTGGGCCGAAGCGCGTTGCGGCCTGACAACCCACCAATCCGCAGGGTGCCTGACTTACTCCGGAATCGGCAAACCCGTATGTTCAGGCGTTCAAGCCGTCCTTCGGGGCGGTTTTTTGCTTATTCCGTGCCAGCCTTGATATGTGTGTCGCTATGCGATACAATTGCCGATGATCAAAAGTTTTGTTCACAAAGGACTGGAAAAAATTTTCCTGACCGGCAGCAAGGCAGGAATTCAACCAGCACATGCTGACAAACTTTCTCGGCAACTGGCAATTCTCAATGTCGCCAAGGGTGCCAGCGAAATGGACAAACCGGGCTGGAGATTGCATCGATTAAGCGGCCGCGATGCGGGACGCTGGTCGATTTGGATTAATGGAAACTGGCGCCTGACATTCAGGTTCACTGGCGAAGATGCCGAGCTTGTTGACTATCAGGACTACCACTGAGGAAATGACGATGAAGATGTTCAATCCACCGCACCCGGGCCTGATTATCCGTGAAGACGTGCTGCCCGATCTTGGGCTGTCCGTCACCGAGGCGGCGAATCAGCTTGGCGTATCCAGGGTGACGCTGTCGAGGGTCATCAATGGCCGCGCGGCCATCAGCGCGGACATGGCGATCCGCTTCGCACAGTGGCTCGGCGGCAGCGCCGAGACCTGGCTGCGGGCTCAGGCACAGTACGACTTGTGGCATACCGAGCGCGGGAAACGCATCAGAATCAAACCAGCGATCCGGTCGGCGGCAACGGCTTAACAGCCACATTCGGTGCAATGCGCGGAGTTTATCCCGGTGATGTTGCAGGGCTTATTGTGCCCTACGCGCTAAATTCGCCTCTCCCACAGCCATCCTGCACACCCGTGTCTTTCCGAAAGTCCAGTAAATGAACAACTTTGACGTGATCGTCGTCGGCAAGGGCAATGCCGCGCTGTGCGCCGCGCTTGCTGCGCATGACCAGGGCGCACGCGTTGCCGTGCTTGAAGCCGCCAACGAGGATGAATCCGGCGGCAACACCCGTTTTGCCGGCGGCGT
>JANNHN010000051.1:0-4934 GCA_031404395.1 Betaproteobacteria bacterium | reverse complement strand
GTGCTGCATGCCGCCTACCGGACGCACCTGCTTTTCCTGCAGCACGCGCAGCAGTTTGACCTGCAGCGCCGGCGGCATATCGCCGATTTCGTCGAGCAGCAACGTGCCGCCGTCGGCCGCCTGGAACAGGCCGCGATTCTCGCGCACCGCCCCGGTAAATGCGCCTTTGACATGACCAAACAGTTCGGACTCCAGCAACGGCTCCGGAATAGCCGCGCAGTTGATGGCCACAAAGGGCCGGTCGCGGCGCGGGCTGGCTGCATGTATCGCGCGCGCCAGCAATTCCTTGCCGGTACCCGACTCGCCCTGAATCAGCACCGCGGCATCACCCATCGCCACCAACCGTGCTTTCGCCAGCACCTCTTCCATCGCCGGGTTGCGGGTGATGATTCCGGCGCGCCATGCGCAATCATCCTGCCCCGCCGTATTCGGCACGCCGGATACCGCCAGTGCGCGCTCAATCTCCACCAGCAAGACCTTGGCATCGAATGGTTTGGTCAGATAGCCGAACACCCCGCTTTGTACCGCCGCCACTGCATCGGGAATCGTACCGTGCGCGGTCAGCATGATCACCGGCAGCGCCGCGTTCTCGGCGCGTATGCTCTCGAACAGCGCAATGCCGTCCATGCCGCCCATCTGCAGGTCGGTCACGACCACACCCGGCCGCGACACGTTAATCTGCGCCAGCGCGCGCTCACCGCTGTCGGCCGTGGTCACGCCGTAACCAGCCGCTTCCAGACGCAACTGCATCAATCGCAACAAGCCAGGGTCGTCATCAACCACCAGCACCCGTGCGCCACCCTGAATTCTCTCCTGCATCGCCATATTCATCGTTTTCGAGCTCCTGTGCTGTCACGTATCGTCATGTTCCGCTCCAGACTGAGCAGCGCATCCAGTTTTTGCTGCAGACCTTGCGCCTGTCCATCAATCCGGCGCTGCTCGTGCAGCAACGCCGTCATCAGCAACGCCAGCCCCTGCAGCGCGCTGCCGTCATTGCGCGCCACCGGTTCCAGCAACTCCAGTGCCCGCACGTCGTCCCCGGTTGCGGGGCCGGCGGCAACCAGCGTCAGCGCATGGCGCATGCGGTTGTTGTCGGTCCGGGTGCGTCCGAGTGCGCGTCGCGTCGCGTCCTGCTCGCGCGCCAGATCCGGTGCCGCCATCCGGCGCACCCGCGAGTAGTACGCCAGCGCTTTCCCTGCATCCGTACCGTCGCCGCGTATCTCCTCCACCGTCGCCGGTTCGTCGTGCTGCGCCATGCCCCGCCATGTGCTGCAGCCGGCAAGCGCCAACAGCACCAGCAGCACCGCTGCCTGCCGCAGACCGCTCATGCCAGTGCCCCCTGACCCTGCCGCAGCGGCAAAGTCACGCGCAACCGCGCGCCGCGACGGTGCGGCTCGTCCATAACCTCCACGCTGCCGCCATGGGCCTGGGCATAATCACGAACGATGGACAAGCCGATACCCGATCCCCGCAGTCGCCCGCCCGCAGTGCCGCGACCGCGATAAAACGGATCAAATACGCGTTCGCGCTCGGCCGGCGGTATGCCGGCGCCGGGGTCAGCCACCTCCAGCACCATGTGCTGGCCTTCAACGCGCGCATCCACTGCGACCACCCCGTGTTCGGGGGAAAACTTCACTGCATTTGAAAACAGGTTGTCGAGCAGTATGCGCAGCTTTTCGGCATCCGCTTCAAGGGTGATGTCGTCGATCCGCGGGACAATCTTCAAGCCCCGCGCGCGTAACGCCAGATTCTGATCATCCAGCACCCGCGCAACGACGCGCCGGATCTCCACAGGTGCGAAGCGCAATGCACTGCGATGAAACTCTGCCGCGCCGTACGACAGCAAATCTTCAATCAGGCGCTGCAGTTCCATGCTGTTCTCCCGCAGTATCCCCGCAACTTCCTGCTGTTCCGGAGTCAGCTTGCCGATGGCCTGCTCGGCAAGCAGTTCCGAGCCTTCGCGCAACGCGGTCAGCGGCGTCTTCAGTTCATGCGACACCTGTCGCAGAAAACGGTTTTTCTGCTGCTCGAGTTCCATCAGGCGGTGCCGCAGCCATTCGATGCGGCGTCCGAGCAACTGCAGGTCGCGCGGCCCGCTGACGCCCACGGATGTCGAAAAATCCCCGTTGCCCATGCGCCGGATTGCGGCATCAATCTGCCCGATCGGGCGCGCGATCAGCACAATGAAACCGCCAGCCAGCAGCAGGGCAATGGGCACCAGCGCCAGCATCTGCCACAGCGTGAAGCGCTGGGCGCGCGTCGCGGTTTCGCGCATGGCCTGGATTTCATGGTTGATCATCCGGTCGCCGTGTTTGATGATGCTCTGCGCACGCATATCAAGAGCCGGGAAAGCAGCAACCGCGTCCTGCAGGACGCGCGGGCGCGCCGCCGGAGTACGCAGCGCCGCATGAATGTCCGCTTCGCCTTGCACGATCGCATCGAGGGCTGCCCGCTGCTCCGGATCAAATGGTAGTGCGGCAACCTCGCCGGCCGTACGTACAAATGCCGCGTGGTTGGTCTCGTAGGCGTCCATCAGGGAACGATCACCGAGTATCACCATCTGTCGCGCATTGCGTTCGAGTGTGCCGAGCAGTTCCGCCAGACGCCGGCTGGATTGCGTGGATTGAACCGCTTGTTGCACGGCCTGCTGACTGCGGTTGGCAAACTGGTCGATTGAAATCGCGTTGTTGACGAGCGCAAAAATCAGCGGCAGCGCCACCATCGTAAAGCCGACCACCAGCAGCTTGGGAAACGAATCGGGCTGCAGGAAGCGCATGGATCGAGTCGCCCCCGGGCTCAGTACGCGACTGCGCCGCACACCGCCGGAAATGATGGTCGCGCTCAGGATTGCGCGCCTTTGTTTTTGGCTTCGAGAACCTTGATCAGACCGTCGATGCCTGAGCGGCTGATTTCAGTGCTGAATGTGCCGCGGTAATTGATGACCAGGCTGACATTCTCCGCAACGATATCGGTCACTTTCCAGGCCTGATTGACCAGCGTCATGCGGTAATCAATGCTCAGCGGCGGGCGTCCGGGTTCCTTGACCAGCGTGCGCACGGTTACGTAATCCTCCCCCGGTTTCAGTGGCGCGGGTTTCACCTCGACGGTTCGATCAACATTTACCGTTTCGGCAAGCGCCGTTGTGTAGGTACGCACCAGCAACGCACGAAACGCATTCTCCAGCGCCTTCTGCTGCGCCGGCGTGGCGTCGCGCCACGCCTTGCCCATCGCCAGCCGGGTCATTGCGCGAAAATCGAAATTTGGCAGCACTTTTTTCTCGACGAGATCCTGCAGTGCACGCTTGTCCGTGCTCTGTTTCATCAGCACGAGCACTTCCTCCACCGTGCCGCGCACCAGCGTGTCCGGCGCTGTCTGCGCCAACGCCGGCACTGCAATCAGTGTCCATGCCGCCAACAACAGTCTGGCAAATGTCTTCATGATGGTTTCAGTCCCGCTTTAAGTGCTCTCAGCACGATACCGGGTTGGACTTCGGATCACCGTGACATGTTCCACAGGATTGCGCGTCAACGCCTTGCAGGCGTGCGGTATATCACGATTACGACCAAATAAACAATGATTTAGGAAATTTGAGAATCTGCGTCAAGATGAACGAGTGCAAAGAGCGCTGCACGCCACAGGTCATTCGGCACCCCCGGAAACAGCTTGCGTTCACGCAGCGAATGATGGCGATATCTGCAGCAGGTGTTTGTTATGATCAGCAGGTTTATTCACCGGAGCGATCGCATTGAAACTGTTGCGCTACAGCCGAAAGAATGAACCGCGCTCGCTGGCGCGCCTCGGCGTGCTCATCACCCCGGATTGCGTAGCCGATCTGCGCGCCGGATATGCGCTGCATCTGGTGCACCGCGCCGGCAATCCCAAGGGCGGTGAGCTCGCGGGGATTTTCATCCCGCCGTACATCACTGAATTCCTGCACATGGGCGAACAGGCGTGGATTGCATTGGCCGACGCGTACACCCATCTGCTCGATCTGCGGCAGGCGACGCCGGATGCAGAGGGGCTGCACGGCGAAGAAATTTTCCTGCCGCTGGCGGATTGCCGGGTCTATGCGCCGGTGCGCCCGTCCAAGCTGATCGCGGTGGGTCGCAACTATCCGGGTTACACCAGCAATCCCGGCAAGGCGCCGGGGAAAATCCCCACGGGTTTCATCAAAACACTGTCGGCCATCACCGGCCACGGCCGCGACATCGTCAAGCCGCGCATCACGCAGGAACTGGATTGCGAAACCGAACTGGCGGTAGTCATCGGCAAGCGCTGCAAGGATGTGCCGGAGGAAAAAGCTTATGACGTGATCGCCGGCTACACCATCGTCAATGACGTGACCGCGCGCGACCTCGGCGCGCTGGAACGCCAGGGCGGTCATATGTTTCTGGCGAAAACGTTCGACACATTTGCCCCTCTCGGCCCGTGGATGATCACGCGCGACGCGATCCCGGATCCGATGCATCTGCGCATCCAGACGCGAGTCAACGGTGAAACGCGCCAGGACGGCAACACCCGTGACATGCTGTTCCCGATTCCGCAACTGATTGCCCACTTCTCGCAGCTCACCCTGATGCCCGGCGACATCATCGCCACCGGTTCGCCCGGCGGCGGCGCATTGTCGAATCCCGACTGGTTCCTCAATGCCGGCGACGTGATCGAATCCGAAGTCGAGGGCATCGGCGTGCTGAGCAACGGCGTGGTGGATGAGCCCGCCGTCTGAACCCGCCCGCTCCTGCTGCGACAGATTTACCGCGGCAGTTTGGCGATTTTCAGTTCACCCGCCAGTTGATCGAGTGCAGCCAGCAGCGCAGCAGGCATCGCCACCCCGTTCTTTTCGTTGTCGGCGCGCGTGGTATGTGTTCCCTCACCGGGCAAACGGATGTGATCGACGCCGGGCAGGCGCTGTGAATTGCGGATGTCGCGGATCA
>JANNHN010000050.1:0-3995 GCA_031404395.1 Betaproteobacteria bacterium | reverse complement strand
AACTCCATCGTGCCCAGCCGCCGCTCCTCCGACCACAGCCGCATGCCGACCGCGGGCACCAGGAACAGGTACAACCACGGATGCCAGGTGAAAAACGACACCAGCGAAGCTTCGCCGCGCTCAAAGAAATTGCCGATGGTGAAGGTGAAAAATCCCGTCAGCAGCAGAAAGATGACCAGAAACACGTAGGCAATCGGTGAAGTGAAATAGCCGGACAGCTCGCGCTTCATGATGGTCCTGATATTGATCCAGGCGTTCATGCGCGCACCTCCGCCTTGACCGTGTCCGGCAGCGTAATTGCGCGGAACACGTCCTCAAGCCTGCCTTCCGGTGAACGCGCCTTCAGTGCCGCCGGGGTATCGCTGGCGACGATGCGGCCGCGATCAATGATGATGACCCGCGTACAGGCCGCTTCGACTTCTTCGAGAATGTGCGTGGAGAAAATCACCACCTTGTTTTCGCCGAGGCGTTTGATCAGGCCGCGCACCTCGTGTTTCTGGTTGGGGTCGAGGCCGTCGGTGGGCTCGTCGAGTATCAGCACATCGGGGTCGTGGATCAGCGACTGCGCGAGACAGGTGCGGTGCTTGTAGCCTTTGGACAGCGTGTCGATCGATTGATAGAGCACGCTGTCGAGAAAACACAGTTCAACCGCGTGATGCACGGCGCGCTTGCGCGCATCGCCCTGCAGGCCGCGCAGCTCGGCGCAAAAATTGAGAAAACCGTTGACCGTCATGTCGGCATAACCCGGCGCATTTTCCGGCAGGTAGCCGATCAGGCGTTTGGCGGCGATCGGGTTCTCGACCATGTCATGGCCGCCGACGGTGATTTTGCCGGAGGTCGGCGGGTAATAGCCGGTGATCATGCGCATGGTGGTGGATTTGCCGGCGCCGTTGGGTCCGAGAAAACCCAGCACTTCGCCGCGCTCGACGCTGAATGACACATCATTCACCGCCAGCTTGGGGCCGAAGGCTTTGACCAGATGTTCTACGTTAATCAATTGCTCTCTCCATTCCTCTGCGCGCCTGCAGTGCAGCCGCGCGTTCTTGGTGGCGTGTTAGATGAGGCAGTCGCAAAAAAATTCAACGCCGCCGCGTACCAGCACGATACCGGTCACCATACTCCGGAGAATTACATAACCCATTGATTATATTGGATTATTTTACTGGCGCGCCGACTGCCTGGATCCCCGCCGAAGGCGGTGGTGCCGACAGTCTGAATCGAACAGACGACCTACCGCTTACAAGGCGGTTGCTCTACCAACTGAGCTATGCCGGCGCGAAGGCGGATTATACCTGCGCTGCGATCGCAATTGACTTAAAACACGCCTGGATCACAGCCTGAGCTGCGTTCCCAATTCAATCACGCGATCCGGCGGAAGATTGAAGTATTCCACCGCCGACGGCGAGTTGCGTTGCATCCAGCGAAAGACTTCGCGCCGCCAGGTGAACAGGCCCCGGTATTCTGCGCGCGCAATGGTCGATTTCCCCAGAAAAAATGTCGTCTCGGCAAGTTCGAGTCGCAGCCCGCGCTGGCCCAGCAATTTCAGCACGCGCATGGCATCCGGATTTTCCATGAAGCCGTAATGCACAATGACCTGATAGATGCTTTCCGGCACCAGAATTTCCACTTCGATGCGTTCATCATCATCCACTCTCGGCACATCCTCGGTGGTCATGGTCAGGAAGATCACACGCTCATGCATCACTTTGTTGTGCTTGAGGTTATGCAACAACGTGGTCGGCACCACTTGCGTATTCGAGGAGAGAAACACCGCCGTTCCCGGCACGCGTGTAATCGAGCTCAAGTGCCCGCAAAACCCCTTGAGCGGCACATCCTTGCCGGCTATGCCGGCTGACAACACTTCGGCGCAGCGCTTCCACGTAGTCAGCAGCGTAAATATCGTCACGCCGCACAGAATCGGGAACCAACCCCCCGCGGCTATCTTGGTGGTGTTTGATGCGAAGAACAGCAATTCCACCAGAAAGACCACCAGCAATATACCCAGCACAAATATCCGCGTGCGACCGCCCATCGCAATCACGACCAATGCCACCAACGCGGTCTCCAGAACCATCGTTGCCGACACCGCGATACCGTAGGCCGCCGCGAGATTGGTCGATGAGCCGAAGCCCAGCACCAGCAGCAGCACCAGCACCAGCATCAGCCAGTTGAGCCCGCCTATGTAAATCTGGCCGCGCTCGGCCTCGGAAGTGTGCGTCACCGGAATGTGCGGCAGAAAACCCAGACGCGATGCCTGCTGCGTCACTGAAAACGCGCCCGAGATTGTCGCCTGCGACGCAATCACCGTGGCGATGGTCGCCAGCACCACCAGCGGCAGCAGCAGTTCGGGCGGGGCCAGCAGATAAAACGGACTCTTCACCGCAGCGGGGTCGCGCAATACCAGCGCACCCTGCCCCAGGTAGTTCAACATCAGCGCGGGCAATACCAATCCGAACCATGCGATGCGTATCGGCTTGCGCCCGAAATGGCCCATGTCGGCATACAGCGCTTCGCCGCCGGTCAACGCCAGAAACACGGCACCGAGTGCAATGAAGGCAAGGCCCGGCGAATTCACCGCGAACCTTACCGCGTAACTGGGATCCAGTGCACGCAGAACGGCGGGCGTCGCCATGATGCTCATCACCCCGAGCGCACCGATGACAAAGAACCAGATCATGGTGACTGGCCCGAACAGGCGGCCAATTTTTCCGGTGCCGTACGGCTGCAACGCGAACACGCCGATGATAATCACAATGGTTGCCGGCACCACCCACCGCTCAAGCGCCGGCGTTGCAACCGAAAGCCCCTCAACGGCAGAAAGCACCGAAATCGCCGGCGTAATCAATGCATCGCCATAAAACATCGACGCTGCGAATACCGCGATCACCGTAGCGGCTGTTGAGAGTTTGCGGTTCTCGCGAAACAACTTCGATGCCAGCGCCAGCAACGCCAGCACACCGCCTTCGCCATTGTTGTCGAAGCGCAGCACAAACGAAACATATTTCACCGACACAATCAGCATCACTGCCCAGAAAATGAGCGAGAGCACGCCAAACACGTTGACCTCATTCAGCGGCAACGCATGCGTGCCGCCAAAGGCTTCCTTGAAGGCATACAGCGGACTGGTGCCGATGTCCCCGAATACCACGCCGAGCGCGCCGAGCGAAAGTGCGGCCAATCGACGATCGCGGGTGGCGTACCCAGGCGATGCATTCTGAAGCATGAACTGATAACTCCCTGTGCAGCGGTGCTGCGGACAGGAATGTACTACGATTGGGTATGGACTGCTTGGGCAACCTGCCGCCGCAATCTTCCCCGGCGCGCGCATCCAGTCCTCCTATAATTGCACGATCCCCGCAAACAGTCCGCCCTGAAAAAACATGCAAAACACCCCTGTCGGCATCATCGGCAACGGCTTGATGGGTACCGCCTGCGCGCGGCGGCTTGCCGCTGCCGGCCACGCCGTCACCGGCTACGACGTCGATCCCGCCAAGTCTGCAACACTCGCCGCATTCGGCGGCACCGCAGCGGCCTCGCCGGCTGAAATCGCCCGCACCTGCCGCACGGTGGTCATTGCCGTGTTCAACACCGATCAGGTTGAGGCTGCGCTCGAGGCGCCCGGCGGCCTGCTCGCCGCGCTGCCGGCCCATGCGCCGCCGCTCACCGCGATCTGCGTCAGCACCTGCGATCCGGACCGCATTGCTGCACTGGCGCAACGCCTGCCGGCGCAGCGACTGCGCTTCATCGAAATGCCGGTCTCCGGCACCAGCGAGCAAACCGCGCAGGGCGCAGCACTGGGCCTGGTCGGCGGTGATCCCGCAGCCGCAGAGGATGTGCGCGACGTACTCGACGCACTCTGCCCGCGCCGCCATCACCTCGGCGCCGCCGGCAATGGCGGACGCGCCAAGCTCGCCATCAATCTGATCCTCGGCATCAACCGCGCCGCACTCGCCGAAGGCCTGGTGTTCGCCGAACGCATGGGCCTCGATCCCGCG
>JANNHN010000049.1:0-3822 GCA_031404395.1 Betaproteobacteria bacterium | reverse complement strand
TGTGGTTTGGCTCAAACTTCCACGAGGTAAACCAGCCGGCGCTGCGCGTGAAAAGCAAAATGCGCTTCACGCATAACAATGTCTTTCACACGGTGCTCGGTCTCTTTGAAGTCGAATCCTCGACTTATATCCCCGGGATGGACATGCTGGACAAAGCGAGAAACCCTGAGCAAGCAAAATGACCGGGCCGGATGCCGGCGCGCTACAGCGCCTTGTGCGTGCCGTCGCAGAACGGCGGATTCTTCGTGCGCTTGCAGCCGCACAGCCATTTCTTCTCGGCTGCAGCCAGGGTGAATTTCACCGGCGTGAACTCAGTACCCTTGTGCGAACCGTCACAGAACGGCTGCTTCTTCGACTGGCCGCAGGCGCACCACCAGTAATCGCCGGGCGCTAATTCAAGGGCATAAGGGGCTTTTTGCGCGCAGACGGGATCAGGCATGGCGGCCTCAGGGGTTGGTGAGATGATCATCAGCATCCGCGCCGGCGAGTGATGCGTCAAGTGCCGGCGTATGATGAAATATTGCTGAACTGCACCTGGATACCGCCATAAAAACCCTCCCCGCCCTGGTGTTGTTGCTGCTGGCCGCGTGGCCGGTCGCACGCGCGCAATCGCCGCAGACGGTGGATGTGCCGTCGCGCCCCGGCGTGACCCAGCGCATACTGGTCATCACCCCCGACAAACCCAAGGCCGCGGTCATTCTGTTTGCTGGCGGCGACGGCGGCATCGGCATTGGGCCCGGCGGAAAAATCACCCGCGGCGGCAATTTTCTGGTGCGCTCGCGGCAGCTTTTCGCGGATCAGGGGCTGATGACCGTAGTCATCGACGCGCCGTCGGACAAGCAGTCCCACCCTTATCTGTCCGGCAACCGCCAGTCCGCCGAGCATGTGACTGACGTCAAAGCCGTCATCGCATGGCTGAAGCAGCAGGCGAATATCCCCGTGTGGCTGATCGGCACCAGCCGCGGCACACAATCTGCCGGCTACATTGCAACGCAACTGCCGCCCGCCGCGGGCGGCCCCGACGGCATCGTGCTCACTGCCACGATTCTGGACGACCGGCGCAGCCGCGCCGTACCGGAGATGGAACTGGATCGCATCCGCATCCCCGTGCTGGTTGCACATCATCGTGAAGACAGTTGCCACGTCTGCCGCTTCAGCGACGTACCGCGGCTGATGGAAAAACTGACCACACCGCCGCGCAAGGATCTGCTGGTGTTCGAGGGCGGCATCAGCACCGGCGACCCCTGCGAGGCGTACGCTTATCACGGTTTCAACGGCATCGAGCGCGATGTCGTGCAACGCATTGCCGCGTGGATCACCACGCCATGATGGACAGCGCGTAGCCCGGAAGTCCTCTTGTGTCCCCGTAATACGCTGCGCTTCTTACGGGCTACGGGAACTACGAGAACACGCTCGACGGTTCGTTATAATCGCCGCTCTCTGTTACGGAATTCCCCATGCATCTCGTCATCCAGGGCGCGGACATCGAAACGCGCGACCTCAAGGAACTCGCCAAGCTCTCCGGCGCCAGCGCTATCGAACGGCTGTCGGATACGGCATTCCGGTTGACCGGCGCAAAACCTGCTGCCGGCATTGCCGCGCTTTGCGCCGGCGCAAAACTCGACCACGGTTTCGTGCCGGTCGGACGCCGTCTTGCCGATTTCCGCCTGCTGGTGATGGACATGGATTCGACACTGATCACCATGGAAACCATCGACGAGCTGGCCGACATGGTCAACCTCAAGGCCGAAGTCGCGGCGATCACCGCGCAGGCCATGCGCGGCGAAATCGAATACGACGAAAGCCTGCGGCGGCGGCTGGCGCTGCTCAAAGGCCTGGACGAATCTGCGCTGCAACGCGTTTATGACGAGCGGCTGCAGTTTTCACCGGGCGCGGAGCGCCTGCTGGAAAAAATCCGCGCCGCCGGGATCAAGACGCTGCTGGTATCCGGCGGCTTCACATACATCACCGACCGGTTGCGGACGCGGATCAAACTCGACTACACGCATTCCAACGTACTGGAAATGAACAACGGGAAGCTGACCGGCTCGGTCGTCGGCGAAATCGTGAACGCCAGCGTCAAGCACCATGCGCTGCTGCGGGTCGCCGCTGAACTCGGCATATCGCGTGCGCAAATCGCCGGCGTCGGCGACGGCGCGAACGACCTGAAATTTCTCGCCGAGTGCGGCGTCAGCGTCGCCTGGCGCGCCAAACCCGTGGTGCGCGACCAGACCACGTACACGCTGAATCATTCGGGGCTGGATGCGATGCTCAGTCTGCTCTCCGCAGAGTAGAGTTAAAACATCAATAAAAACAAACAGTTATCTGCTCTGCCAGGCGCTCAAGCCTAATACACAGGCAAGCGGGCGCCGTCTTCAAGCCGGTATGACCGCAGCGGCCCCGCCCCCTCGCTGCACATGCCATAGATGAACGGCAGCACGCCGCGCCCCGGCGTCACGAAACGCAGATCCTGAAACCAGATACACAAGTGCGAGGCGCCGATGTCGATCTGATGCAGCGCCGGATAAGCGGCAAACCAGCGGAAGAAAGCGAAGTCGGGATGTTCGTATGCGGCGCGCACGGCGGCGCCCTGTGAACCGCCGCCGTGGCGCACTGCCGTTTCCCACTGCGCCTGCGCCAGCGGCCGGTAAGCCGCATCAAGGCGCGCAATCACGCCGGCGTCCGGCGGCGCGTGGAGGATTTCACTGCGTATCAGGTTGATGTGGCTGTACTGATACCCCCCGGCATGCTCGACCACCACCATCCAGTTGAACGGCGATACCGGCCGCGGCAGCGCGGTGACGCGTGCCTGCGCAATGCCGGCGGATTTCGCGTAACGCTCGCCGAATTCGACGGCCTGCTGCAGCAGCACGTATTGCAGCACCACATAAGCGGCCAGCACCGCGAGTCCGGCCACCGCCGGCGCGCGCGAGCCGCGCCAGATGAATGACAGCAGCAAGCCGGCAACGATGATGCCGGAGAACCACAGATCAATGATGAACGTGGTGCCGATGCCATGACGGTAATCGGACAGCGGCGCAAAAATCATGGTGCCGAAAGTGGTGATCCAGTCCCCGGCGATGTGCACCGCCAGCGACATCGCAACCACCGGCGCATAGGCCCGCCAGCGTGGCCCGCCGCGCCAGATCAATGCGAATATCCATGCCAGCAGCACAGTCCACAGCGGCAGCATCAGCAGCGAATGGGTGACGCCGCGATGGTTGTAGAGATAGGACAGCGGCGAAATCCACGACGCGACGATGTCGATATCGGGAAACGCCGCAACCAGCGCGCCGACAGCAACGCGGCGACCCAGCGGCAGTGCCGGTTTTGCGCCACCGGGTTTTTCACTCCCGGCTGTGGCGCGCGCCAGCAGCGCGCCGGAGAGGGCGTGGGTCAGGGTATCCATGTCAGGAACAGTGCGGAGTGCAAAGTGCAGAGTGCAAAATTAAAAAACGGGGCGGGCGATAGGTTTTTCACTCTGCACTTCGCATTCTGCACTTTGCATTCTGCACTTCGCATTGCCCTTCAGTCCCATCGGTCATCCCTGACCTGCACTACGCCGTTTTCGATGCGCACCGGAAATTTTGCAGTCGGTTCGTAGGCCGGCGCCGACAGCGCCTCGCCGGTGCGCACACAGAAACGCGCGCCGTGGCGCGGGCAGATGATCTGGTCGCCTTCGAGCACGCCGTTCGCCAGTTCGCCGCCGTCGTGGGTACAGACGTCTTCGATCGCGAAATACTCGCCGCCGATATTGAATACCGCGACCGTGACGCCATCGACATCGGCCACCTTGCTGGCGCCCGGCGCCAGTTCACCCAC
>JANNHN010000048.1:0-3714 GCA_031404395.1 Betaproteobacteria bacterium | reverse complement strand
TGAATGCCGAAGATTATATGCCGCGTGGTAGCGCCACAACGCTTCCTCTACAATGTGCAAACACGAGGAGAAGGCATGAAAAATCCAAAATGGCATGCTTATGCGGCGTTCGTCGCGGCGATAGCAGCAGTGCCACTGGCGTGGGGTGCAGACGCCTATCCCGTGCGGCCGGTGCGCCTGCTGGTCGGCTTCGCGCCGGGCGGCGCCAATGATCTGGTGGCGCGCGTGGTGGCGGCAAAACTCGGCCCGCGGCTGGGGCAGCAACTGGTGGTGGATAACCGCCCCGGTGCCGGCGGCAACATTGCGCACGACATGCTGGCGAAAGCCACGCCCGATGGCTACACACTGGTACTGGCGTCAGTGTCTTCACTGGCGATGAGTCCGGGGCTGGTGGGCAAAATGCCCTATGACCCAATCAATGATTTTGCGCCGGTGGCGCAACTGGTTGCGGTGAGTACCCTGTTGGCCACGCAACCGTCGAACCCATCCAGAACGCTCGGGGATCTGGTGGCGCTCGCCAAACAGCAGCCGGGAAAAATCACTGTCGCCAATCCGGGCAGAGGCAGCATTGCGCATCTGGCGTTCGAGTTGTTCAGCGTCACGGCGGGCATTCGCGTGATCAACGTGCCGTACAAGGGCGGCGGCCCGGCGGTGGTCGATGTGCTGTCGGGGCAGGTTGGATTTTCGGCCGGGATCATCTCCACTGGCGCGCCGCATGTGCGGTCCGGCAAGTTGCGCGGCCTGGGCGTCACCAGCCTCAAGCGCTCACCGATATTGCCGGACGTTCCGGCTATCGCGGAGAGCGGCTACGCGGGATTTGAAGCCAGCGGCTGGCTGGGCTTTGCCTTTCCGGCGAAAACGCCGGCCGCCATTGTCGGGCGCATGTACAGGGAAACCGCTGCGGTGATGGCACTGCCCGATGTGCGCGAGCCGTTGCAGCATGCCGGGCTGGATCCGGTGGTGAAAGATCCGCAGGCGTTTCGCGGCTACGTCAAAGCGGAGCTGGCGAAGTGGACCCGGCTGATCAAGGACGCGGGCATCACGGAGCACTGACCGGTCAGGGTGCTTGTCCCGTTCCGATGCGGGCGCTGCCAAGTGGCAGGGGCAGCGGTAAGCAGTTAAAATAAAAGACCTTTTTACGGGATCGCACCGTACTCCCATGCCGCTGTTCGCCTTCGGACTCAACCACCAGACCGCGCCGCTCGACGTGCGCGAGCGGGTGGTTTTTCACGCCGAACAATTGACGCAGGCGTTGCGCGACCTCGTCGATCACCGGCCGGTCAGCGAGGCGGCGATCATTTCTACCTGCAATCGCACCGAAGTGTATTGCTCGACCGCCGAACCGGTGCATGCCGTGGAATGGCTGGCCGGTTATCACCGCCTGAAACCGGCGCAGATCGCGCCTTATCTTTACGAACTGCCGCAGGATCGCGCCGTAAAGCACGCCTTTCGCGTGGCCAGCGGACTGGATTCGATGGTGCTGGGCGAGCCGCAGATCCTCGGCCAGTTCAAGGACGCAGTGCGTACCGCTGAAGCCGCCGGCACATTGGGCTGGCTGCTGAACAAATTGTTCCAGCGCACATTCTCGGTGGCGAAATCCGTGCGCAGTGAAACCGCCATCGGCGCCAACACGGTGTCGATGGCGGCGGCGGCGGTGCGGCTGGCCGGGCGCATTTACCCGAGTGTTGCGGAGCAAAGCGTGCTGTTGGTCGGCGCCGGTGAAATGATCGACCTGGCGGCGACGCATTTTGCCGCGCATCATCCACGACGCATGACCTTCGCCAATCGCACTCAGGCGCGCGCGCAGCAACTGGCCGACCGCTTCTTCGGCCATGTGATTCCGCTGAACGATCTTGCCGCGCAACTGGCGTTGTACGACATCATCATCTGTTGCACCGCGAGTCCGCTGCCCATCATCGGCAAAGGCGTAGTCGAAAGCGCGCTGAAGGCGCGCAAGCACCGGCCGATGCTGCTGTTTGATCTGGCGGTGCCGCGCGACATCGAAGCGGAAGTGAGCACGCTCGACGACGCTTTCCTGTACACGGTCGATGATCTCGGCCAGATCGCGCGCGAGGGCATGGATCAGCGTGAAAATGCCGTGGCCCAGGCTGAAGTCATCATCGAGAACCAGGTTTCGGATTTCATGCACTGGCTCGACAACCGCGAACTGGTGCCGACCATCCGCGCGCTGCGCGATACCGCGGAGCGCGCCCGCCGCAACGAGCTGGAGCGCGCGCAGCGCCGCCTCGCGCGAGGCGACGATCCGCAGGAAGTCATCGATGCGCTGTCGCGCGCGCTGACCAACAAGTTCATGCATCCACCGTCGCATGCCCTGAACCACGCCGCACACGACGAACGCGATGAACTCGCGGCGCTGATCGCGCGGCTCTACCAGATTCAGCGGCCCGAGTAACCGTGGCGCTTATTAGCTGCCGCACGCGCCGCGGCCGGAGCCTGCATTCATGAAGCCAAGCATTGCCGCCAAGTTGAACCAGTTGTCACAGCGGCTGGAGGAGATCAACCGTCTGCTGGGTGCCGAAACCGTGACGGCAGACATGGACAACTATCGCCGGCTGACGCGCGAGCACGCCGAACTCGCGCCGGTGGTCGAGCTCTACCGTCGTTATCAAGTCAGCGAAGGCGACCTGAAAACCGCTCAAGACATGGCCAACGATCCGGCGATGCGCGAATTTGCCGAAGCCGAGGTGAGCGAGACGCGCGCGCGCCTTGAAGGCATCGCGGCGGAACTGCAGAAACTGCTGCTGCCGCGCGATCCCAACGACGATCGCAACATATTCCTCGAAGTGCGCGCCGGCACCGGCGGCGACGAGTCGGCGTTGTTCGCCGCAGATATTTTCCGCATGTACGCGCGCTATGCCGAACGCAAGCGCTGGCAGGTCGAGATCGTTTCGGAAAGCCCCTCCGACCTGGGCGGTTACATGGAAATCATCGCCCGCATCATCGGCCAGGGCGCCTATTCAAAACTCAAGTTCGAATCCGGCGGCCATCGCGTGCAGCGTGTGCCGGTCACGGAGACGCAGGGCCGCATCCATACCTCGGCGTGTACCGTGGCGGTGATGCCCGAAGCCGACGCGGTCGGCGAGATCGTGCTCAACCCTTCAGAACTGCGCATCGACACCTTCCGCGCTTCCGGCGCCGGCGGCCAGCACGTCAACAAAACCGATTCAGCCATCCGCATCACGCATCTGCCCAGCGGCCTGGTCGTCGAATGCCAGGATGATCGTTCGCAGCACAAGAACAAGGCGCGCGCGCTGGCGGTACTGGCGGCGCGATTGAAAGACAAACAGATCCGCGAACAGAATTCGAAAACCGCGGCGACGCGCAAATCGCTGATCGGCAGCGGCGACCGCTCCGAGCGCATCCGCACCTACAATTTTCCGCAGGGCCGCGTCACTGACCACCGCATCAACCTGACGCTGTACAAGATTGCGCAGATCATCGACGGCGATATCGATGATCTGGTCGATGCGCTGGCGGCTGAGCATCAGGCCGAACAGCTGGCGCAACTGGCTGAAGAGCAGGGCGTTTCGTAACCCATTGTTTTTATTTATTTATAATGCCTAACAAAATGAAATCCCCCTCTCCCCGCTTGCGGGGAGAGGGTTGGGGTGAGGGGCTGCGGGAAGGCCATTTTGTTAGCCACCCTTCATTGAAATAAGCCCCCACCTTGGCGACCATAGCCGCCAGCCTGGC
>JANNHN010000047.1:0-6837 GCA_031404395.1 Betaproteobacteria bacterium | reverse complement strand
CCGGAACCGGCTCCAGTAGCGCCCCGTCCGATTGCTGTTCCGGGCGCATGGCCGTTTCCGATGGGAAGCCGGCCCTGACGTCGGTGCCGTGCAGCGGGGTCGGTCTCGGGAGAAGTCCGACGCCCGCCGCGGAAGGCATGTAGCAACCGCGGACAGCAGGGGAGTAAAGATACCCAATCCGCGTGGTCGGGGCAAGGCGCGGATAGGGTTTTGCGCCTGCACCACCTGATAATAATCAATAAAAATCAACAGGTTGCAGCGGTAAAAAAAATTCATGCCGGGGCGGCGGCCGGGGCCGCCAAGCCGGGATTCCGGCCGGGTCCGGCGCACAGAAGGTCTGCTGCGTCCACGCCCCGTGGCGTTACACTGCACAGGGTATCCGGCGATACGGAGGCGCAGATGAAACGCGCGGCTTGCAGTGCATATCTGATTCTTTTCCTGATGATCCCGGCAGCGCAGGCAGCGACGCCCGGCGTGCATGTCCGCGCGATCAAGGGCGATTTTGACGACGTCAAGGAACGCCTGGTCATGGCGCTCGAAAACCGCGGCCTGGTCATCAACTACACCGCGCGCATCGGTGCCATGCTCGACCGCACCGGGCGCGATCTGCAGCGCAATCGCCCCATTTACGGCAAGGCAGAGCTGATCGAGTTCTGCAGCGCGCAGATTTCCCGCGACACTATGGAAGCCGATCCGCACAACATTGTGTTTTGCCCGTATGCCATTGCGGTCTATACGCTGCCGCAGACACCTGGACAGGTTTACCTGTCCTGGCGCGCACCGGCCGTGTCCGGGAAAGAGCAATCGGTGAGCGCGCTGCGTAAAGTCGAAAAACTGCTCGCGGACATTGTCGGCGAGACGGCAAAATAACTGTCTGTTGCAGACAGACTCAACCTGGGAGGGGCAATGAAAACCTGGACGACAATTACCCGCGCTGCGCTGGCGCTGCTGCTGGGACTGACCGCGTTTGGCGCGCTGGCGCAGGCCGATGACTGCAAGAACCGCGGTCAGCTCGATACTCTGTATTGCGATGAAAACGGGGATCTCGTCGCCGACACACCCAGGGACGCGAAGCGGCTGAAGAACCCGGGCACGCTGGTATTCACCTATACGCCGGTGGAAGACCCTGCCGTTTATGCGAATGCGTTCAAGCCGTTTCTCGATCATCTGGCCCAGTGCACCGGCAAGCGTGTCGTCTATTACTCGGTGAATTCCAACGCCGCCCAGATTGAAGCCATGCGCGCCGGGCGCTTGCATGTGGGTGGATTTTCCACCGGCCCGACCGGATTCGCGGTGAATCTCGCGGGCGCGGTGCCGTTCGCGGTCAAGGGCTACGAGAAGGACTTTCAGGGTTATAACCTGCTGATGATCGTCAAGAAGGCGAGCCTGTACCAGAAGCTGACCGATCTCAAGGGCAAGAAAATTGCCCATACGTCACCATCGTCGAACTCGGGCAATCTTGCGCCGCAGGTGCTGTTTCCGCCTGAGGGGCTGACGCCGGACAAGGATTACAAAGTGTTGTTCTCCGGCGGCCACGGCCAGTCGGTAAAGGGCGTGGAATCCGGCGATTACGATGCGGCGCCGGTGGCTTCCGACGTGTTCTACCGGATGGGCGGGCGTGGCGAGATCAAGGCCGATGATTTTCGCATCATCTACAAGAGCCCGGTGTTCCCGACGTCGTCGTTTGCCTATGCGCACGATCTGCACCCGGATCTGGTCAAGACCATGACCAGGTGTTTCTACGACTACCGTTTCCCTGAGGACATGAAAAAAACATTCGGCGGCGCCGACCGGTTCTTCCCGATCACTTACCAGAAGGACTGGGAGGTTGTGCGCAAGATCGCCGAGGGCACCGGCACGCCGTTCAACCGTGCGGCCTACGAGAAGGAAACCGCACGCGAAGAAGCTGCGCGCAAGAAGGCTGCCGAAACCAAGAAACCATAATGGCCGGGACTGCGCAACAGGCCGGCGTTGCGCCCGCAACCATTGAAGTTCGCGGACTGACCAAGGAATACCGTCGCGGTATCCCGGTGCTGCGCGACATTTCCGTCGTTTTTCCCGATCACGGCATTACCGCGGTCATCGGGCCTTCCGGCACCGGCAAATCGACGCTGATCCGCTGCATCAACCGGCTGGTCGAACCGACATCCGGACAAGTGCTGTTTCACGGCGCCGACATGACCCGGCTCTCGGGCAGGGCGCTGCGCGAACACCGCCGCCGTATCGGCATGGTGTTCCAGGAATACAACCTGGTCGAGCGCCTGACCGTCATGGAGAATGTGCTGTCGGGCCGGCTGGGCTATCTGTCACCCTGGCAGGCCTTCCTGCGCAATTATCCGCCGCAGGACATTGCAATGGCCTGGGAACTGCTCGATACCGTGGGTCTGACACCATTCGCCAACCAGCGCGCCGATGCGCTGTCCGGCGGTCAACGCCAGCGCGTAGGCATTGCACGTGCGGTGATGCAGCATCCGGATATCCTGCTTGCCGATGAGCCGACATCGTCGCTGGATCCCAAGACTTCGGTCGAGATCATGGAATTGCTGGCAAAGATTACCGCAAGCCGCCACATTCCGGTGATCGTCAACATCCACAATGTACCGCTGGCGCGGCGCTTCGCAAACCATGTCATCGGCATGGCCGGCGGCAGCGTGGTCTATGCGGGCTCGCCGGAGGGGCTGACCGACGACCACCTGAAGCAGATTTATGGCGGGGAAGACTGGCTGGAATAGTTCAGCGATGGGTGATGAATGATGAGTGAGACCGATGAGTGAGGTAGCGCAGGCGCGACCGCCGGCATTCCCGTCCAATTGGCCGGCGCGGCTGGCCTGGCTGGCGTTGATCGCCTACTCCTTTTATGCGGCGTCGATACTCGACGTTACCTGGGAGCGTTTCGTTACCGGCATCGACAACGGCATCCGCTTTGTCGGTCGCATGGTGCCGCCGGACACCGATGCCGCCAAGCTGCAGTTGCTGGCCCAGGGGCTTTACGAGTCCATCGAAATCGCCATCATTGCTTCGGCGCTGGGCATTGTGTTGTCGCTGCCGATCGGCCTGCTTGCGGCGCGCAACCTGATGCCGGCGTGGGTCACCTGGCCGATGCGCCTGTTCATCACGCTGTGCCGCTCGTTTCACCAGGTCATCATCGCCATCGTGTTCGTCAAGGCAGTGGGTTTCGGCGCGCTCGCCGGGATTCTGGCGCTGACGGTCGCCTCCATCGGTTTCACCGGAAAATTGTTCGCCGAAGCCATCGAGGAAATTTCATTGAAACAGGTGGAGGCGATCCGCGCCACCGGCGCACCGTTCGCGAGCGTCATCGCCTACGGCGTGCTGCCGCAGGTCTTGACGCGTTTTGTCGGCTTTGCCACCTATCAGGTCGATTCCAACCTGCGCAATTCGACGATGGTCGGCATGGTCGGCGCCGGCGGCATCGGCGGCACGATGTTTGCCGCCTTCCAGCGCTTCGATTACGACTTTTTGCTCACCATCCTGCTGGCGATCATTGCGGTCATCATGATCAGCGAAGCGCTGCAAAACCAGATCAAAAAGCTGTACCAATGACAGCGGCAACCGGCATCCTGCGGCACGAGTGGCAGCGCTACACGCGAGGTGAGCGACTGGCCCGCTATGCGCTGTATTTCGGCGTCGTGCTGGCCTGCGTGGTTTCGTTGCGCACCGTAGAGATCATCCCCGAGTTTCTCTACGATGCGCCGGAACAGGTGGTTGATCTGCTGCAGCGGATGTGGCCCATCGAATGGCGGTACTACCCGAAAGGCGTGCATGAGGCGCTGATCGAAACCCTGCATATCGCCACGCTGGGCACGCTGCTCGCGATCGTCATGGCCGTTCCGCTCGGGGTGCTGGCGGCGCATAACCTGACGCCCAATACCGGGCTGAACTATTTCGCGAAGCTGATGCTGGTGTCCTCGCGCTCTGTCAATTCGCTGGTGTGGGCGCTGCTGTTCGTGGCCATTTTCGGTCCCGGTGCACTGGCCGGTACCATGGCCATTGCATTCCGCTCCATCGGCTTCGTCGGCAAGCTGTTCGGTGAAGCGCTGGAGGATGCGCAGCCCGGTCCGATCGAAGCGCTGCGCAGTTGCGGCGCGCCGTGGCTGAGCGTGTTCATCAAGGGTTATTGGCCGCAGGTCGAGCCGGCGTTCTGGGGCATTGCGCTGTTCCGCTGGGACATCAGCGTGCGCGAGTCTGCCGTGCTGGGGCTGGTCGGCGCCGGCGGCATCGGCATGGCCATCGACTCGGCGATGAACCTGTTCCAGTGGGAGCGCGTCGCGCTGATGCTGGTGGTGATCTTTGTGGTGGTGCTGGTCGCCGAGGTTGCCGTGACGGCGATCCGCAAGCGCATCATCTGACGCTGGATTTCCATATCTCGCGGCACGCGGCGATCGCCGCATCGACTTCCGTATTACCGATATGGCGATGGGTCACGAAACGCAGCGATCCGGAATCCGCCGGGCTGACGGCGATGCCGCGCGCCTTGAAATCTTCCGCCCACTGCGCGGCGCTGCGGTTGCCGGCGCGCACGCTGATGCGCACGATGTTGGTTTCGACATCCTTGGGATCAATCAGCGACGCATCGATGGCATGCAGGCCGGCGGCGAGCCGCTTTGCCGTGGCATGATCGTCAGTGAGGCGCCCGGCCATGGTTTCCAGTGCGACGATGCCGGCCGCGGCAATGGATCCGGCCTGGCGCATGTTGCCGCCGACCATGCGCCGGAATGTGCGCGCCCGCTCGATGAAGGCGTGCGGGCCGCACAGCACCGAGCCTACCGGCGCCGACAGCCCTTTGGACACGCAGAAGCAGACCGAATCGGTATGCCGCGCGATTTCTGCCGCCGATATGCCCAGCGCCACCGCGGCGTTGAACAGCCGCGCGCCGTCGGTGTGCACGGGTATGCCGTGCTCGCCGGCCAGCGCATGCACCCGCTGCATGTGCGCGAGCGGCAGCACTGCGCCGCCGGCGCCGTTGTGCGTGGTTTCCATGCAGATCAGCGCGGTGCCGAAGTTATTGCGTGTCATCGGCCGCACAGCTACACGCAGCGCGGTCTCGTCCATTGCGCCGCGCGTGCCCGGGATCGCCTTGTAGAACACGCCGGCAACGGCAGCGAGGCCACCCAGTTCGGTGTTGAGCATGTGTGCGCCGCGTTCGAGCAGCACTTCGCCGGCGCGCGGTGTGTGCGCGAGCACCGCGACCAGGTTGGTCATGGTGCCGCTGGGCATGTAGAGCCCGGCGTCCTTGCCGGTACGTGTCGCGGCCAGCGCCTCCAGTTTCATCACCGTCGGATCGCCGTCGCGCGAATCGTCGCCTTGCGTCGCGGTCTGCATGGCGGCGAGCATGGCGGGTGTCGGTCGGGTGACGGTATCCGTTCGTAAGTCTATGATTTTATTCATTTGTTTAATCGTACATTCACTGGTGCGTTGATTCGCGCTACGAGCAAAAAATCAACCAGTTCCACAAAACCGGCGCCCGCGGCGGCGGCGGTGACATAGGCGGGCTCATGCGCAAGCTGCCCGGCGAAGTCACGGACATTGGCGACGCCGACTGCATGCGGAAAATAACCGAACAGCGGTGCGTCATTGGGCGAATCGCCGGCGAATACGTAATGCGCGCGCTCGGCATCGAGATCGACACCGAAACATTCGCGAAACAGCCGCTGCGTCATCGCCAGTTTATCGTAGGTGCCGAACCAGCCGTTGACGTGGATCGAACTGATTTTCGCCGTCAATCCACGACTCTGCATGAGCGTGACGATGTGTTGAATGGAGACATCGGGCAGCCGCGGCACATCTTCGCAGAAATCGATGGCGAGATCGGTTTCGCGGTAGTGCTGGTCGGCGGCGATGGCCGAGCCGGGCACGGCAGAGAGGATTTCGGCGGCGATGGCGGCCAGAGCGGCACGATGCTGTGCGCGGACATCCGGCGCATCCGTGAATTGTCGCCGCATCGCACGCCTGGCATGATCGTAGTGAAAATAAAACGCGCCATTCTCGCCGACCACGGCATCGACCGGCCACATCCGTGCGATGTGGTCGCACCAGCCGGCTGAACGGCCGGTAATCGGCACGACGCTCAGGCCGGCACTGCGCAGGCGTTCGAGCGCGCTGTAAGCCTCCGCGGTCAGTCGGCCGTCGGTGGTGAGCGTGTCGTCGATGTCGCACAGCACGCCGCGCACGGTGCGTCGCGCCGCCATGCCGAATGCCGGCAGCGCCTGCATCAGGTGCATTCCTCCTGGCCTGCAGGTTGCATCGGGCGCGCGACAAAACCAAATCGCGCCGGCACTTCGGCAGCGCGTATCGGCCGGACCGGTATCCGGGTCGCACCCAGATCCAGTTCCAGCGCCACAGGGTTGCCGGCCTGCAGTGTATCCAGCATCGTCGCCAGTGCGGCTTCACCGGGTTGCCCGGCTGGACCGGTGAAGCGCGGCAGCAGCGCTTCGAGATCGGTATCGTGTACCAGGCCGATGCCCAGATCGGTGTCGAGCAGCAGTTGTCCGGCCTCATCAATGCAGGCGGCATGGATTTCAGCCGCAGCGGCGCCGCTGTGCGAGGTCAGCGTCAGCGGCGCACCCGGCAGCCCAGTAACCCGATAGACATGCGGCGTGTAATCAAGCGCGACGTACACCCGTTGCGGCCCGTTCTGGAAAAACCAGCGACCCTGGTCGTCGTGGCTGTAGTTGCGGCCGAAAAAAGCGGCGATTCCCGGATTGACGACACGCTCGCCCTTGAGCAGCCAGTGGCCGCGGCGGTCGACCTGCACGTCGCCCAGCTCGGCGAACCACTTGCCGTCCACTTCATACAGACCGGCCTGGTCATGCGCCTTGC
>JANNHN010000046.1:0-3199 GCA_031404395.1 Betaproteobacteria bacterium | reverse complement strand
AACTGCCGTTGGGTTGCTCGCCAACCTCAGCGCGCCGCAGGCCATACTCAAAACCTGCGAAGAAATCGACCGTTTGGAATCCGATGCCGATCGCGTCATGCGCTCGGCGATGTCGCAACTGTTTCGCGACGAATCCGATCTGAAGCAGGTGTTCAAACTGAGATCGGTTTACATGTTGCTTGAGGAAATCACCGACCGCTGCGAGGACGTGGCGAATATCATCGAAGGCATAGTGCTCGAGCACTCTTAAGGCGCCACCATGGAATCCGTAAGCATCAGCTTCGGCGTCGTGGTGTTTCTGGTCATTGTCGCGCTCCTGTTTGACTTCATGAACGGGTTTCACGACGCGGCCAATTCCATTGCAACGGTCGTATCAACACGCGTGCTGAAGCCGTACCAGGCTGTGGCCTGGGCCGCTTTTTTCAATTTCGTCGCACTGTTCGTATTCAAGCTCAAGGTGGCCACCACGGTCGGGCAGGGCATCATCGACAGCGCCGTGGTTGATCACCATCTGATTTTCGGCGCGCTGGTCGGTGCGATCGCCTGGAACATCATTACCTGGTATTACGGACTGCCGTCGAGTTCCTCCCATGCGCTGATCGGCGGGCTGATCGGCGCGGCGGTGGCGAAAAGCGGATTCTGGGCGCTGCAAAGCGCGGGCATCTACAAGACCCTGATTTTCATCGTGCTGTCGCCGACGCTGGGTTTTCTGCTCGCCGGGTTGCTGATGGTTGCCGTATCCTGGATCTGCCGGCGCTCGACGCCGGCAAAGGTGGATCGCTGGTTCCGGCAGTTGCAATTGTTGTCAGCGGCGATGTACAGCCTGGGCCACGGCGGCAATGATGCGCAGAAGACCATAGGCATCATCCTGATGCTGCTGATTGCCGCGGGCATGACGAATCCCGGTGATCCGATCCCGATATGGGTCATCGTGGCCTGCTACGTCACTATTGCACTGGGCACTTTGTTCGGCGGCTGGCGCATCGTCAAGACCATGGGCCAGAAAATCACCAAGTTGAAACCGGTGGGCGGTTTCTGCGCCGAGACCGGCGGCGCGATAACACTGTTTCTTGCCACTGGTCTGGGCATACCGGTCTCGACTACGCACACCATTACCGGCTCCATCGTCGGTGTCGGATCAGCGCAGTCAGTTGCCGCGGTGCGCTGGGGCGTTGCCGGAAACATCGTGCTCGCCTGGATACTGACCATCCCCTGTTCCGCATTCATTGCCGCGATTACCTGGTGGATCAGTCTCGGACTGTTTCCGTAATGTGCGCGATCTGAGCCGTCGCCATTAACAGCGCTGGCGTCACAGTCACGCTGGATTGCCACATTCTTACCCGGTACGCGCTTGATCTGCCGTTGCGGTGCGGCGCCGGTCTCGCGTTGTGTTCTCCCGCCGCGGACGGCATGATTACGCCATTCCAGACCGTCCACGCGAAAGTCATCCACCATGAGCAAGACTGCGATACACACCCCGTCTGCGCCGCAGGCGATCGGCACCTATTCCCAGGCTGTGCGCTGCGGCAACACGGTGTACCTTGCCGGGCAGATCGGCCTTGATCCGGCGACCATGCAGATTACCGGCGGCATCGATGAGCAGATTCATCGTGTGTTCAAAAATCTGCAGGCGGTGGCGGCCGCAGCCGGGGGCAGTGTTGATGATTTCGTGAAGGTCAATGTCTATCTGACGGACCTCAAACATTTCGCCAGGGTCAATGAAATCATGGCCGGCTATTTCAATGAGCCTTATCCGGCGCGCGCCGCACTCGGCGTGGCCAGTCTGCCGCGCGATGCGCTGGTCGAAGTCGATGCCGTCATGTATTTGAAGTGAAAGGTAAAGGGTGAGGGGAAGGGTGAAGGGTGAGGGGAAGAGCGCGATTGAGACCAAGCTTGCCAAGCTGGGCATTGCGCGCAAGTTTGATCTCGTATTGCATCTGCCCCTGCGTTACGACGATGAAACGCGGTTGTGCCCGATCCGCGACGCGCTTCCGGGGCCGGAGGTTCTGGTGCAGGGCACCGTCACCGACTGCGACATCAGGTACCGGCCGAAGCGCCAGTTGGTGTGTCGCATCGATGACGGCGGCAGTGCGCTGACGCTGCGCTTTCTGAATTTTTACGGTAGCCAGGTAAAGACGCTGGCGCCCGGCGCCGTGGTGCGCGCTTTCGGCCATGTACGGATCGGCGCCCTCGGCGCGGAGATGGTTCACCCGCGTTACCGCATCGTCAGCGCGGATACGCCGGTTGCCGAAGCGCTGACACCGGTGTATCCGACCACCGCGGGTCTGGGCCAGGATGCGTTGCGGCGGATGATTGCGCGCGCACTGACGAGCGAACCGCTGGACGACACGCTGCCGCACCCGGTGTATGACGCGCTGGGCCTGCCTGCGTTCGGCGCTGCCGTGCAGTTGCTGCACAATCCGCCGCCGGAAGTTGCGCAGGCCACGTTGCAGGGACGCACCCATGCCGCGTGGCGACGCATGAAGTTCGACGAGTTGCTGGCGCAGCAATTGTCGATGCGCGTGCATTACCGGCAGCGCCGGGCCGCCGGCGCGCCGCTGCTGAAAGTGCGGGGCACGCTCGTCAATGCGCTGCTCAAACGCCTGCCGTTTCAGTTGACGCGCGCGCAGAACACGGTGCTGGCGCAGATTCGCGAAGATCTCGCGCAGCCGCATCCGATGCAGCGATTGTTGCAGGGCGACGTCGGCAGCGGCAAGACCGTGGTGGCGGCGCTGGCGGCGCTGCAATGCGTGGAAAACGGCTACCAGGCCGCGATCATGGCGCCGACCGAAATCCTCGCCGAGCAGCATTACCGCAAGTTCGCCGAATGGCTGGCACCGCTTGATGTCACGGTGGCGTGGATTTCCGGTGGCCTAAAAAAAAGTGATAAAAAACAACAGGTTGCGAGTATATCGCAGGGTGAGGCACAAATTGCCGTCGGCACCCATGCGTTGTTTGAAGAAGAAGTGATATTCAAGAATCTGGGCCTTGCCATCATCGACGAGCAGCATCGCTTCGGCGTGCACCAGCGGCTCGCGCTGCGCATGAAAGGCGCCAAATCCGGCAAGGGCGCGCAGCCGCACCAGTTGATGATGAGCGCGACGCCGATCCCGCGCACGCTGGCGATGAGTTATTACGCCGATCTCGACGTGTCGGTGATCGACGAATTGCCGCCGGGGCGCACGCCGGTCGTCACCAA
>JANNHN010000045.1:0-6408 GCA_031404395.1 Betaproteobacteria bacterium | reverse complement strand
AACCCGCGCCACGCCGAGAGCATGCGCGCCAGGCTGCGCCCGTCGAGTCCCCTGCCGTGCAACTGCGCGACAAAACGGCGGATGTCATGGATGCGCAGTTCCGCTACCGGTGTAGCGCCGGCCAGCGCAGTCAGCGCTTCAATATCCCGCCGGTAATTCTTCGCAGTGTGCGCCGCCAGCCGGCGCTCGTGGGTCAGGTGCCCGATGTAGTGTTCGATGAGCTGCAGTGCAGCGCCGGATTGGGGTGCCGCAGCGGGTGCCGCGGCAGACGCCGCGGCGGATGCCGGGGAGCGGGCGCGGCCGCGCGAACTCACGCCGGTTCGAGATGGCGCAGCAGGCACCCGGCGACCACTTCACCGATACGCGTCAGATAAAGAGTGCCCATTTCCGGATAAAACCGCTGTGCGTCCTCGCTCGCCAGGGCGAGCAGGCCGAAAGTGTCGCGACCGCGCAGCGGCACATAGGCATACGACTTGAGCAACGGTGCCGCCTCGCCGAAAAACCCCGCGGTATCGGCCATCGCCAACGGGCCGCAGTGCGGATGCAGCATGCCCGCGGCAAACGCGCGCGTGGCTTCCGAGGCCGTAAATTCCGGGGCCGTGTCCGTCGCTCCGGTGTGCCAGATGCGCAGCTCCACGTGCGGCACCGCGAAATCCTCGCGCAGATTGAACCCTGCCATACGCAGCAGCCCCTGTACGTCGCGCGCGCCGATCAGCGTCAACGTCAAACGATGCACTTTCTCGCCGATGACGTCATTCTCCTCGCCGAACCGGATCAGTTCGCCGAGTTTGTTCTCGAGTTGCTTGCCGCGCTCGCGCAGCGTCAGTATCTGTCGCTCGCCGATGGAAATAGCCCGTCCGCCGTGGGGATGCGGAATAAACACATCGGCGACAACCTCCGCGTAGTGCTCGAAAAATTCCGGGTGTTCTTTCAGATATGCGGCGACGTCATCGGGTTTCATCAGCGATTCTTCCTTATCGAACTTTCCCTGATTCACGACAGTGAATCAGGTCTGTTCTCACCCTCGCCCTCCGGGACCAGGAAACACTGGAAGCGGAGCAGAGGGTTGGGGTGAGGGATTGAGCGTTCTGACTGTCATCCATAATAAAACGCTCAATGATTGCCTGTCATCGGGGCAGCGTCACAACGCCCTCGTACACGGTGACCGCAGGCCCGGTCATCAGCACCGGCTTGCCCGCGCCCGCCCATACTATAACGAGGTCGCCGCCGCGCGTCGAAACAGTGACATGCGCATCGAGCAGTCCGCGCCCGATACCGGCGACCACCGCGGCGCAGGCGCCGGTGCCGCAGGCCAGCGTTTCACCCGCGCCGCGCTCATATACGCGCAGCCGGATATGCCCGCGATCCATCACTTGCATGTAGCCGGCGTTCACGCGTCGCGGAAACCGGGGATGCGCTTCGATCAACGGCCCCTGTACTGCCACCGGCGCCGCATCGACATCGGCGACGACTTGCACCGCATGCGAATTGCCCATGGATAACGCGTTGATTTTAATAGTATTTTTATCGACCTGCAGATCGTACAGCAGCGCCTGCACCGGCGCTACAAACGGAATGCGCGACAGCTCGAATTCCGGCACACCCATATTTACCGTGACCTGGCCATCGGCTTCAAGGCGCGGCTCGATCACGCCGCCCGGCGTGCCGACACGAATGACCGTTTTTGCCGTCAGCCCGCGCTCATGCACATAACGCACGAAACAGCGCGCGCCATTGCCGCATTGCTCGACCTCGCCGCCGTCAGCGTTGAATATGCGGTAGTAAAAATCGGTGTCGGCGGAGCGTGCCGGCTCCACCATCAGGATCTGGTCGCAGCCGACGCCGCAGTGGCGATCGGCGAGAAAGCGCAACTGCGCCGGCGTCAGCACAATGGGGCCGGCGGTCGCGTCGAGCACCACAAAGTCATTGCCCAGCCCGTGCATTTTGGTGAATTTCAGCTGCATTTCAGGCGCATTTCATTCACACTTTCAGACGCAGGCATCGCTGCATTGATCACGATAATCGCGATAGATGCAGCGATCCATGATCACCGTCATGCCGCCGGCAAGCGCGCGTTCCGCCGCGGGTTCATTGACGATGCCTTCCTGGATCCAGATGGCTTTGACGCCTAACGCGAGACATTCATCGACGACATCATCGATGAATTCGGCGCTGCGGAACACATCGACCAGATCGACCGGCTGCGGTATGTCGGCAAGGCGCGCATACACTTTCTCGCCGAGAATTTCCTGCGCGACCGGATGCACCGGAATCACCCGGAAGCCATAATCCTGCATCGCGCGCGAAACGCCGTAACTCGGCCGCGCAGCATTGGGCGACAGGCCGACCACGGCAATGGTCTTGACCTTTTTCAGCAATGCGCAGCGCGCCAGGGCGTCAGGATTTTCAAACATATCGGTTGCGCGGGATTATATCGGCGTTCAGCGCGGTTCTGCATTTATCGAGCTTTTCATGATAAGTGACAAACCGATTCCGTTCGCCCTGAGCCTGTCGAAGGGCAGCAGGGCTTCGACGAGCTCAGCCCGAACGGTGAAACCCATTTTGGAAAATCAATAATCAGTAAAAGCGCTCTTCGCCCGGCGGCCGCGTTTTGAACCGCTTGTGTACCCAGTAATACTGCTCGGGCATCGCCCGCACCTGCTCTTCGATGAAGGCGTTCATGCGCCGCGTATCGGCAGCGACATCGTTGCCGGGAAAATCCGTCCATGCCGGATGAAATCGCAAGCGGTAGCCGCCGCTGTCCGGCAACTGCTCGGTCACGGCAGGCACCACCACTGCGCCGGTCAACGCGGCAATGCGCGCAAGCCCGGTGATGGTCGCTGCGGGCACGCCGAAAAACGGCACGAATATCGAATCACGTTCGCCGAAATCCATGTCGGGCAGATAGTAGAACGGCAAACCAGCCTTGATCGCCCGCGCCACCGGGCGGATACCCTCCTGCCGCGAATAAAGCTCCGTCGATCCGAGACGCGTACGGCCATGCAGCAGCAAGGCGTCGAATGCCGGGTTTTTCTGTTTGCTGTACACCGACACCAGCGGATATTCAGCAGTCAGTCGGACACCCCCCATGTCGAGGCCGACAAAATGCGGCGCCAGCCAGATCACCGGCCGGTCGCCGACCGCGCGCCAGTGTTCCAGCCCTTCGACCTGCACCAGTTGCATGACACGCTCCCTGCTGCCCCACCACAGGATGCCGTGCTCGAGCAGACTGCGGCCGAACGCAGCAAAATGGCGGCGCGCCAACGCATCGCGTTCATCCTCGCCCAGACCCGGAAAACACAAGCGCAGATTGGTCAGCACCACCTGCCGTCGCTCGCGCGCCAGCACATACAGCAGCGCGCCGAGTCCGCGCCCCAGCGACGCCAGCCAGCGCAGTGGCAAGCCATGCAGCAACCAGACCACCGCCAGTCCGAGACGGGTCATGACAACGAACAGTGCAAAGTGCAAAGTGCAGAGTGCAGAATGAGCGGCCCCTCGCGATCACCAGTGCCGCCGGTTTTCAACTCTGCACTCATCATTTTGCACTTTGCACTGGTTTCTCCGCCCCGGCAGGCACCTTGTAGCGGTTGTAGCCCCACAGGTATTGCGCGGGACAGGTTCGCACGATGTCCTCGATTGCCTGATTCAGCGCCGCCGGCAGCAACGGATTGACAGTGACGGGTTTGAAGTGCAAACGATAACCCATGCCGTGTGGCAGGCGCTCGGCGAAAGCCATGATTACTGCCGCGTTGCTCGCTTGCTGCAACCGCGTCACCAGAGTCATGGTGTACGCGGGGCGACCGAAAAAATCCGCCCACTCGCCTTCGCCGACACCCGGCGCCTGGTCCGGCAATATACCGATCGCGTCACTACGGCGCAGCGCCTTGTAGAGCAGGCGCACACCCTTGATGCTGGCCGGCGCCAGACTGACCTGCCCCCGTGCACGCCCCGCGCGCATGATGTCCTCAAGCGCAGCACGTTTGGGTGGACGATAGAGCACGGTCAGCGGCAGGCGCTGTGCGGTGTACAACGCCGAGATCTCGAAGCAGCCCATGTGCGGCGTCAGAAAAATAATGCCCTTGCCGGCGCGCCGGGCGGCCTCGACCACGCCCCAGTCGTCACACGACACCAGATGCTTGATTTCAGCATCACTGCCAAACCAGACCTTGCACAGCTCGGTCACGCTCTTGCCGGTTTCCGCAATCACGGCGCCCAGAGTGCGCCGGTAAGAGGATTGATCCCGGCACACGCCGCTCGCCAGCAGGTTTTCGCGACAGCGCCGCCGATACGTCGGCGACAGCCCGTACACCAACCAGCCAAGGCCGGTGCCGAAAAAATGCAGCGCCGCCAAAGGCATCCGCGCGCATAACCGCATCACCGCAGACAACAGGGGCATCAGTCGAGGAATCCGTTAAAACCCGTTAAAAAATCGAGGGTTATATGCTATTCTAGCGGCCTTTTTGCTGCCACTCCCAACTCCCGCTTCTACTCCCCTCTAACTCCCACACGACCTTCGCTTATGAGCAACTTTCTTTTCACCTCGGAATCCGTTTCCGAAGGTCATCCCGACAAAATCGCCGACCAGATTTCCGACGCCGTACTCGACGCCATTCTCACCGAGGACAAACACGGCCGCGTCGCTGCTGAAACGCTGACCCACACCGGCTTGGTCGTACTCGCCGGCCAGGTCACCACCAGCGCCCGCGTGGATTATGCGCAGGTCGCGCGCAGGATCATCAAGCAGATCGGCTACGTCGACTCCGACATCGGTTTCGATTACAAAAGCTGCGGCGTGCTGGTGTGTTATGACCAGCAATCGCCCGACATTGCTCAGGGCGTGGACGAAGGCAAGGGTCTCGACCTTGACCAGGGTGCCGGTGACCAGGGCCTGATGTTCGGCTTTGCCTGCGACGAAACAGCGCAACTGATGCCGATGCCGATCTACTACTCGCACCGCCTGATGGAGCGCCATGCCGAGTTGCGCCGCGACGGCCGTCTGCCGTGGGCGCGCCCCGATGCCAAGTCGCAGGTTTCCGTACGCTATGTTGACGGCAAGCCGCATCACATCGACACCGTGGTGATCTCGACCCAGCACCGCGAGGAAGTCACGCACAAGCAGATCGAAGAAGCGATCATTGAACTGGTGGTCAAGCCGGTGCTGCCGAAGAACATGGTCACCAAGGACACCAAATATCTGATCAACCCCACCGGCCGTTTTGTCATCGGCGGCCCGCAGGGCGACACCGGACTCACCGGACGCAAGATCATTGTCGATACCTACGGCGGCTACTCGCGCCACGGCGGCGGTGCGTTCTCCGGCAAGGATCCGTCGAAAGTCGATCGTTCGGCGGCCTACGCCGCGCGCTACGTCGCGAAAAATATCGTCGCTGCCGGCCTCGCCACCAAATGCGAACTGCAGGTCGCCTACGCCATCGGCGTGGCGCGCCCGGTCAGCGTGCTGGTCGATACCTTCGGCACCGGAAAAATTTCGGACGAAAAAATCGGCGCCCTGGTCGAGAAACATTTCGACCTGCGGCCGAAAGGCATCATCCAGGCGCTCGACCTGCTGCGGCCGATTTACACCAAGACCGCGGCACACGGCCATTTCGGCCGCGACGAGCCGGAATTTACGTGGGAACACACCGACAAGGCGGCAGCGCTGAAGGCGGATGCAGGTATCAAGTAATCGGCTTTCGCTATGCAGCAAAAAACGCCGGCATCGCCGGCGCTTTCTTTGGTTGACGCCGCCTCTCACCGGCGACGTGCAGCGCACTGGCCAAATATCGCAAAATGCGATAATATTCCGCCATGCGCCTGATCAGCAACAAGGCACTGCGCGAATTCGCGAAAACGCATCCCACCGCACAAGGTGCGCTGCAGGGCTGGCGGCGCATCATCGAGCAAGGGCAGTTCCGCAATTTTGCAGAGCTGAAACGGGCATTCAACTCGGTCGATAAAGCTGGGGGTTATTTTGTGTTCGACATCGCAGGCAACCGCTACCGGCTGATCGCAGCCATTCATTTCAACACGCAGATACTTTACGTCCGCGCAGTCATGACGCACACGGACTACAACCACTGGAGGCCATGATGGGCGCTCTTGATATCGATGCCGTAACCAGCCACTACAAAGCCCTTGCACGGCTGATCCCGCTCAAGGCGATCACCCGCGAAAGCGATTACCGCAAGGCCGTCGCTGCACTCGAAGCCCTGCTCGACGCCGGCGGCGCTGACGAACGCCACCCGCTGGCCGGTCTGGTCGAAGCTTTGGGCGAAGTCATTGAAAGCTACGAAGCGCGGGCGCACCGGCTGCCGGAATCCAGCCCGAAGGAAGCGCTGACTTTCCTGATGCAGCAGCACGGCCTCAAGCAGGTTGATCTCACCGACCTGGCCCCGCAGAGCACGATCA
>JANNHN010000044.1:0-9332 GCA_031404395.1 Betaproteobacteria bacterium | reverse complement strand
AATGCTCTGAGCTGTTGCTCGGCGTCTTCGACGGTTGCCGACTGGTAGATCAGCCGCAGATCGGCGGCCACTTCCTTGCGGGTCTTCCACGACACGAAGTTCAGGCTGTTGCGCACCATATGCACGATGCACAACTGAACGCTGGCTTTCGGGTAGACCGCCTCAATGGCTTCCGGGAAACCCTTGAGCCCGTCGACACAGGCAATGAAGAGGTCCTGCACGACGCGGTTCTTAAGCTCGGTCACCACCTGCAACCAGAACTTCGCCCCCTCGGTCTGGGCGATCCACAGACCCAGCACTTCCTTGTGGCCGGTGACATTGATCACCGGATCGCTCTTATCGTGGCCCAGATGTTCGGCCATTTCGGCTTCGAGAGCCCGCTCGACCAGCATCTGGGTTAGCTGCTTGAGCAGACCATTCTCACCGATGAGGTCTTCGGGTTTCTTGTAGTTCGTCAGCAGACTGTCGGCCAACTGCATCAACTCAGCGTTCGGTTTCGGTTGTTTGGTGCGTTTCGCTACGGTCATCATCTCTCCTTGAAGGACGGCAGTTTCCTGCCAAATGACCGTTTACACAAAACTTAGTACACCCCCGTAATGACCTCTTGAGCGGGCAGCGACCAGTGCGCCCGCGATCCGCCCGCAGCGCAAAGCGCCCATTTCACTGTTCCGCTGGATTACCATGACCACTATCGCTCATTTTATCAACGCAAGTCCGACAGGCTGCTAGGTCGTCATCCCGAGCAGGCGTTCCAACTGCGCCGTCAGTGGCGCATGATCGGAAATCCGGTCCAGCCGCAGCTGACCTGGCTGATTTTTTCTGTCCCAGCTTGCGAGTTGCAGAAGGGGCCATGGGTTGGTGGTCATTGGCTAATGTTGATTATGATTCGCACAAATTCGCAAGCGAGCCCTAGCGATGATCAAGGCATTGATTTACTGAAAGAAATGTTGATTCGGACGGCGGTTCATCATTACCCTTAATATCCAAAACCTGTCTGCATATAACCGTGCATACCATCAAAGAACAACGACAAACGATCAAGGAACCTATGGAAGTTACTAAAACCCTTGCGCACTACGTTGTCCATTCACGATTTGAGGACATACCGAAAAACGTGCGTCATGAGGCATCCCGGGCACTGCTGAATTTATGTGGTTGTTCAATTGGTGGCGCATCGCACCCCACAGTCGAAAGCGCACTTGGCGCTGTCCTCCCCTTTTCAGGCTCCAGCCAGGCCAGCGTTCTGGGACGGACAGAAAAACTGGATATCCTAAATGCCGCACTATTAAACGGCATTAGTTCGCATGTCCTCGATTTCGACGATACACACGTTGAAGCGATCCATCCTAGCGCACCGGTCTGGCCCGCACTGCTTGCCCTTGCCGAATGGAAAGGAACTAGTGGCGCCGACATCATTCACGCCTTCATACTCGGCGTCGAAGTTGAATGCAGGATCGGGCTTGCCGTAATACCGAATCACTACGACATTGGTTGGCACATCACCGGCACTGTCGGTGTTCTCGGAGCAGCGGCGGCGGCAGGCAAAATACTTGGCCTTGATCAAAAGCGAATGACATGGGCCCTTGGAATTGCGGCTACACAAGCCTCAGGGCTACGTGAAATGTTCGGCTCCATGTGCAAATGCCTTCATCCGGGTCGTGCCGCGCAGAACGGTCTACATTCCGCATTACTTGCTGCCAGTGGTTTCACCAGCTCTGAGCATTCCATCGAAGCGCCCCGGGGCTTTGGACATGTTCTGTCAACCAGGTTTGATCCTGCTCCGGTTATCGCTCCATGGGGAAAATCGTTCGAACTGATGCGAAACATGTATAAACCGTTCGCCTGCGGGCTGGTGGTACACGGTGCCATTGATGGCTGCATACAGCTGCGTAGTGAATATGCATTAACGCCCGACATGGTCGAAAGAATCGACCTCAAAGTCGGAAAAATCGTGCTTGAACTCACCGGGAAAACCGAACCTCTAACCGGCCTTGAAGGGAAATTCAGCGTATACCACGCCGCCGCTGCTGCGCTATGCCAGGGTGCGGGGGGTGAAATTCAATTCAGTGATGAATGCGTGAACGATCCGACAGTTACAAGGCTGCGCCGCCGTGTTCACGCCACCATCGACGATTCCTTAAGCTGGGCTCAGGCGCACGTGCAAATCACACTGAAGGATGGGCGAAGGCTCGAACGATTGGTCAAGCACCCCGTGGGATCTTTGGAACACCCTATGAGCGACCAAGACCTGGAAGCAAAATTTATCGACCTCACCGAAGGCATTTTGAGCAAAACACGACAGAAAAATCTAATCGATCTTTGCTGGAATCTTGAAAACCTTGCCGATGCAGGCGATATTGCCCGCTCCGGCGCATTGGTCTGATTAGCAGCGGAACACCCAGCACAACCACTTAAAACTCGTAGCTGTGCTGACTGCCGAGGCCGTAACGTCTGTTAAGCGGTAATCTGCCTGACCAACTGATCGACATAGCGAAGCGTGAGCTCCCGCATCTCCTCTGGTTTCAGATTACTGATCGGGTGAGGCATCTCGATATACGGATGCCCCGCCATGCCCTTGCCCTTGAACTGGAATACCGCAGCATTCTTGAAAGCCTGCGTTATTACAACCGTCGCCGGTATCCCGCGTTTCTCAAATTCGATCGTGTCGTGCACACTGCACAACGTGCAAGACCCTCATCCACCGACGGCAGCAATAGCCACCTGAACCTCTTTGGACATTTCATCAATCAGAGAATCGGTAGCAGGCTTGGAATAGTGCTCCTTGGCACGCAGGATCACTTTGGCAACCCCGTATTTCTCCTGCAGAACCTTACCAATTGTCTCGAGGATCAGGGTGCCCTGCTCTTTGGTGTTGTCCAACAAGCCAACTACCTTCCCGGCCAAGTCCATCGGACGGGGTGCCAAGGCCACCATCGCCCTGCCACCGCCGGCCGTTGGATCAATAAACCCCAAGTCATTTGCCATCATCGTCTCCAGTGTGAGTATTTCGACTTAAATTTCGTATTTTCCGTGGACAGCTTTACTGCCACCGCTCCAGCCATGACATACCGCTGTGCACGGCCCCCAGCCCCCAGCAACCATCAGTTGCAGGTCATCCGCTTCCTTGATTGCAGGGATGAAAAAATCGTCATCATCCGGATTTACTTTGATGGGGAACCCCAGTGCCCGCTCCCGACGCCAGTTTCCGCCATTCTTGAGATCCCTGACTTTACGACCGGCGATCTTACAAAGCCGGGCATGCACGTCAGCCCGGCTCATCCCCGCCTTCGAACAAATGGTAGCGTGCTGAGGTCCCATCGCAACAACCATGTCGGAGCGCGCGTGCATGTTCCAGGATCCCATCGCCACCATGGAATCAGCGATGCCATTCAGCAGACGATCTGGTTCCTGGCTGACGTCGTCAAAACACAGCCTGGGGCTTTCCACCATTGCGCAAGTGATAACGTTGTCGGTGTCCAAGTATCCCTTTGAGACCGCAAGAGTTTCCCACGGGCTCTGCGTCGTGTTCTCGGTAATACAAGCGGTATAACGCAAGGGGGTCGAAAAAATGGTGGCAGACCCGATGCCGGCAATGCCACCACCGAGATTAAGCATCATCAGGCGAATGGCTCGGCCAATGGTGGCATTGGCCCGGAAGCTGGGGCCAAAACATCCGTTTTCCCCGTGAATTCCGATTTTTTTCGCATATGGGCCGTTGACGATCATCAGCGGGGCCACCCCATGCATGGTGCCCTGAACACCATTCATGTTGAACTCTTCCCGCAACATCAGATTAATCCCCCCCAATACCGCGGGTAAATACTCGGGTTTGCAGCCGGCCATCAGCGCGTGTATCGCAACAGTCCTGACCGTTGCCTTCTCCATTGCTGGCGGGATGCTCCCAATCACCTCATCGGGATCGCAACGAGTCCCTTTTAGCATGGTCTCCAAACGAGCTTCTGTTGGCGTCACGACCGGAAAACCATCGGACCACTGTTTATTCAGGAAAAACTCGAATTCATCTACGGCTTCAGTCACTTCTTGCTCCCGGATTTGATGTTCAACAGTCGTGATCCATTCATGAAAATGCTGCTCCAGCTTCAGATCGAATACAGTCCATGTACCGCACGACTGCCACCACCCCAGCCATGACATACCGCGGTCAATGGTCCCCAACCGCCCGCCACAATGAGATGCAGGTCTTGCTTGTCCTTGATGACCGGCACGAAATATTCATCATCATCAGGGTTGACGTTTATTTTCAGGGCGCGTTCCCGACGCCAATTACCGCCCCGCTTGAGATCCCCGACACGACGCCCCGCCATTTCGCGAAGCTTCTGGTGAACATCTTCGTGGGTCATGCCCGCCTTGGAACATATTGTTGCCTGCTCAGGGCCCATAGCTACCACCATGTCTGAGCGAACATGCATGTTCCATGAACTCATCGCCGCCATACCATCGGCGATACCAATCAGCAGCCGCTCAGGATCCTGGCTAACATCGTCATAACAAAGCCGCGGACTCTCCACCATGACACAGGTAATGACATCATCTGTTTCTTTATAACCTCGCGTCTCTGCAAGACTGGGCCACGGACTTCTGTCAGCATTCTCCGCAAGGCAGGCGGTATATCTCAATGGTGTGGAAAACACCGTTGCGGATCCAACCCCAGGAATACCCCCTCCAAGATTGGTCAGGATCAATCGAATCGCACGGCCAATCGTGGCATTCGCGCGAAATCCGGGGCCAAAGCATCCATTGCCGCCATGCAGACCAATTTTCCGGGAATATGCACCGTTTACGATCATCAGCGGTGCCACGCCATGCATGGTGCCCTGCACGCCATTCAGATTGAACTCCTCCCGCAGCATCAGCGCCATTCCGCCAAGAACCACGGGCAGATACTCTGGCTTACAGCCTGCCATCAGCGCATGAATAGCGATCGTGCGAACGGTCGCGGGCTCCATTGCCGGCGGAATATTCCCGACCAACTCCCCAGGATCACGCCGCGTACCACCGAGCATCCACTGAACGCGCTCCTCGGTAGGCGTCACCACCGGGAAGCCATCCGACCATTGCTTTCCGAGGAAGAACTCAAACTCATCAACCAAGTCAGATCTTTCGGGATTCCCCTTACTCAAGAATCAATCCCCCTTGATGCCAGCCGACTTGATAACCTTGCCCCATTTATCACCTTCCAACTTTATAAAAGCTGCAAATTCAGCTGGTGTAGTTGAAACGGGCTCCGTTCCAAGTCTGACCAATGTTTCAGCAACTTTTGGGGTTGCGATTGCCTTGACGATCTCAGCATTCAACCGGTCAACAATGTCTTTAGACACACCGGCAGGCACCAGGATTCCATACCACTGCGTCACCTCGAACCCTGGCAGCAGTTCACTCATGGTCGGCACGCCCTTGATTGAAGGCTTTAGGCCGGTCGTGGCGAGAACACGCATCTTGCCCGCATTGACATGGGGCATTACTGAAGGCCCGCTACCGAACATCATCGTGCTTTCTCCGGTGAGCAATGCAACGGCAGCAGGACCGTTTCCCCTGTAGGGCACGTGGATGATTTTGACTTTAGCCATCAGATTAATCAGCTCCCCGGCAAGATGCGGCCCCCCCAGGTTGCCACTGGACGCATAAGTCAATTGCTCCGGCTTGGACTTCGCAAGTGCAATCAACTCTTTCGCTGATCGAACCGGAAGGGAAGGATGCACAGTGAGAACGTAGTCGGATTTAGCCAGCAGGCTGACCGGCGAAAAGCTCGTAATAGGATCATAGGTGAGCTTTGTGCCCGATCCCGGAAGGATGGCAAGCGGCGCAACGTTGCCCAGCACCAGCGTATAACCATCCGGAGCAGCCTTTGCAGCAAGCTCAGTACCAATCCGCCCGCTCGCACCACCTCGACTATCGACCACGACTTGCTGCCCCATCTGGTCACCCAGAGCTTGCGCAATAATTCGCGCTGTCGCGTCAGTACCGCCACCAGGCGGATAAGGAGAAATAAGACGAATGGGCTTTGACGGGAAGTTTTGGGCTGAGACCGTAGCAGTACCGATCAAAGACAATGCCGCCCATGCGACGATACTTACAATTTTCATAACTCTCCTCCTGCATTTATAGCGCAATAACATGAAATCCAAGAGTCAGAGCCACCAATACCGGCTCAGCTTGGGGTGATTTTCCCGACAAAAGTGGATCTGCCGCGTTACCGTGGTCAGCCCCCGATTATCTTGATGCTGGCTCTGGCCCTTGGTGTTGTCTACCACGCCACCTTTGGCGCGCAGTCGGCGCTGTTCGTCGCAATCTGTTTGCAGGCTCGCAGAGTTTCATCATAAGACCGCTTTGTCCCAGAGTACTCAGCATACTGCGACTGCCCCTTGCATAGCTGGTCCAGCAGCTTCAGACGTTCACTTGTGAGGTACAACCCCACCTGCATACTGGGCAAAACCGGCCCGTTTCTGGTGTTTGGCGCGCGCCGATTAATGGCCATGAACTCCGCCTCCTGCCGGTCATAGGCAGTCTTGCAGTCTCCACCAGGCGGTCTTGCCGGTGCGCCACCTCCTCCCGCAACCGATGTTTCCTGAAACAATTGTCGAATGGCTGCATCAGTCCTGCCTGCAGTGCCCGAGAAATTCTGTCCAGATTCACAATTGGGGAAGCCTCTTTGACGACATATATCCTGTTCCTTGCGCAACATGCTGGCAACTTGCTGTTTTGATTGAGCGTCATTCGCGCATGCGGGGTGTGTATTGGCGACACGCGAGTAGGTCTGCATCGCCCAGACTGTTTCTTGTGCGCTCTGAGCGGGAGTCAGTCTTGATGCGGCTGAAGCGTCGTTCACCGGACCAATTAAGCTGTTGAGGGTATCTTGGCAATTTCTTCCGGAAGCATTTCCACCAGATGCTGCATTGCTGTTGGATGAAGTGGTTGCTGATACCCGCCCAGAGCCGCTAATAGCCTGCGATTTCTCCTGCTCCAGTGCACTGACCTCCTGCTCGCAACTGCTCTTCGCCTGATCACAGCGATTGCTGCATTGCTGAACCTGTTCGCTGACCGCACTGGAAGCTGAGCCTCTGGCCATGAATATCGAGAGCACGCCCACCGCCGCGACAGCCATGCAACCCGAATTGCAGCTGCTGTCATTCGCGACGCACTGCTGGCGTGCTGTGGCAATCCGCTGGTCGAAACCATCCGTGATGCGCTCTGCAGGGGTCTGGTTTGCAAGCCGTTCGGCCTCGCGTGCCCTTTCCAGCCTTGCGCTGGCTTCCTGCGCCTTCCGGTTTCTTTCCTCCTGCTCTCTGTCCGCCCGCGCCTGCGTGTCCGCGAGATTTTTATCTACCCAGGCACCGGCTTCCCGCTTGCTTTCCTCCTCCTTGCTGGTCGGCTTCTGTTCGGACAAGAAAGCCTTGTTGAACCAGTCGCTGACTGTACTGACGCCTTTCTCCAGCATGCCCGCAATGCCCTCGGCACCACCGGTCGGTTCGGTTTTCTTCGATTTCGGTTCCTCAGGCGTATCCCAGAATTTCAGATAAT
Source organism: Betaproteobacteria bacterium (assembly GCA_031404395.1). Taxonomy (GTDB): domain Bacteria; phylum Pseudomonadota; class Gammaproteobacteria; order Burkholderiales; family SG8-41. The sequence continues at coordinate 1,793 of JANNHN010000044.1, read as the reverse complement.
CAGCCAGCGCAACCTTGGGCGTCTTGCCGGAACTCGGCAGCGTAGTCGGGCATGCCGGATAGGGGGTGCTTGCCAGGCTCCGGTAGCCAGCAGCATCCGCGCCCAGCCCACCCCCATCAATCAGGCTCTGGAGGTTCCTGCGTAACTCTTCGTGCCCCTGCTTTGTTGAAAGACAGGCATTGATATTCCCGTCGGCGAGCGCACAGCGCTCCTTGGCACGCACAGCATCGCGCATATTCGCCTCGTTGGTTGCGGCGTCGCACATGAGCAAGCCTTCTTTGGCCAGCCCCAGACCCGCATCCCACACAGTCGTGTCATAGACCTTTCCCTTCAGACGCTCGACAATTTCATCAGCTTTCTCCTTGGCGCCCGGCTGTTTGGGACCGCCGGATAAATATTCCCTGCATTTGGTCTGGTCAAAATCAAACAGGCAGCTGGAAATCCCGGACTGGGGCACACCGCTCTCGGTCAGCGCGTTACTGACCCTGCTGTCCGTCACTGCAGTGGTGCTGCCCCTGCCACCCAATCCGAGTTTGGAAAGAAAGCTTTTTACCTTAACGCAGGTATCCGCAATGCCAAAAACAAAGCGACAGCCTGCGTGAGCGGAGCACAGCTCTGCCTGAAAGCGCTGATCTTCCGTCATGTCGCCGTCGCAATTGGCAGGATTGGCATGCACGGCGGCGCTGACGAGCAACGTCACGCACAGAAACGCAACACGAAACCAGGCAGGCCCGGAATAAACCGGAGAAATTCTTGTCATGTGATCCCCTGTAATCAAACGTATTTTTTTATTTATCACCGCGCCAGCCACACCCATCGCGATGCCTGCCGAAAAGAGGCGCTGCAGCAAGGATCTGCGTGAGAAAGCCTGGATTGAGGCCGGCACATGCGATTGCACAGTACTGCCTGACGTAACACCCGTGCCACGGTAACAGATGGGGCGTGATTTTTTCGGATTTCGGAGATTTTCTGTGTCACAATTAAACGACATGTGGCAACGCAACACGGGGGTTCTGATGTGTCGTGTTTAACGATCCGGCGAGTGCCGCCGCATGCTGCGTAGACCCGCTGCAACGCTCGTGCGTTAAAGCCCTTGCCATCATGTCTGCCTCCCGCCGCAGTTTCCTGATCCGCAGTGCAGCATTGTCCGCCACGCTGGCGCTGCCCGCACTGCACGTGTACGCACAGCCGCGTTTTGGGCAATACCCGTTTTCACTCGGCGTCGCTTCCGGTTATCCGCAGCCTGATCAGGTTGTGCTGTGGACACGGCTCGCGCCCGATCCGCTGCACGGCGGCGGCATGCCACCTGCCGTCGTGAATGTGCGCTGGGAAATCGCCATGGACGAGCGTTTTCAGAAAATTGTCGATCGCGGCGAAACCACCGCCGTACCGGCCTTCGCGCACTCAGTGCATGTCAACGCGCGCGGGCTGCAGCCGGCGCGCTGGTATTGGTATCGGTTCATGGCGGGCGATGCGGTGAGCCCCGTCGGGCGGACGCGCACCGCGCCGGCCGCGGATGACCAGCACACCCCGCTCGCGTTCGCTCTCGCCTCGTGCCAGCACTACGAGCACGGATTCTTTGCGGCCTATCGCGACATGGCGCAGCAGAAACTGGATTTGATCATCCATGTCGGCGATTACATCTACGAATCGTCGTGGGGCCGCAGGGCGGATTTTGTGCGACATATCAGCGCGCCGGAGCCGTACACCCTGGATGATTACCGCAACCGCTACGCCTTGTACAAAACTGATCCGCATCTGCAGGCCGCGCACGCCGCCTGCCCGTGGCTGGT
>JANNHN010000043.1:0-1784 GCA_031404395.1 Betaproteobacteria bacterium | reverse complement strand
GTAATGACGATAGCCGCCGGCGCCGCCGACCCGCGTCGCCATGCGCACCACCATGCGGTCGGATGCCTTCAGCCCGGCGCGGTAGGTGCCGTGATTCTGGATGCCGGTCTCCGGGTCTTTGGTAATGACATTGGTCGCAGTCAGCGTCGGCGCACCGTCAAATCCCGGCGTCGACACCGGAATCGGCAGCGCATCGAGGCCGTTGCCGTCGCCCTTGAGCGCATCGCCGGTGATGACCACGTCCTGACAGGGACCGGACTCGACCACGCGCGGCGGGATCGGGTTGGCAATGGCGCGATCCCAGCGCTGCTGCACCTCGTCCAGCGGTGCGCGCATGCCGATGCCGTAGATTTCACGATTACCGGCAAAAGCGCCGACCACTACCGGGAATTTGTACCTGCGGCCCTGCGCATTGACGACATTAGTGAACAAAAATGCCTTGCGTTCATGCTCCTCGATGCCGCCGACGTATTGCCAGCGCACCAGCGGATGCATTTCGGCATCCTTGTCGATGGGCCGGTCAATTTCAACCAGCAGACCGCGCTCACGCAACGCGGCCAGATGCTCATGCAGATCGGCGTAACCGCGGCCTGATTTTTTCATGACTTGGGGCGCCTATGCTCCGGATCAATGCTTGCGCGTCGCGGTCCAGGGAGACACTTTGCCGGCGAAGGTGAACGTGCCGTCGATGCGGTCGCCGCTGACCTTGCCTTCATAACGGCCGCCGCTCGCATTGAATGTGATCGCATCGCCGCGCATGCCGCCGTTGAGCACCGGCGACACCTTGCCGCCGTTGCCGACCGAGCCATGCACCGCCTGGTATTCCTGGGCAAACTTGATTTCCTCTTTGCCCGATATCCAGATGCCATCAACTTTCGCCGGCACGATCCACAGGTAGGCCGTGCAGTACGAGCGGCAATCGTCCGAATTGGCCGACTGGGTTTCGTCAGCTTTCCAGTCACCCATGGTGAAGGAGTTGGACACGACGCGCGTGCCGGGCTTCATGTTGAGTATTGTCGGCCGCAGCTTGACGTTGAGATCCGGCAGCAGGAACAGCGTGATTACCGTGGCTTTGGAGAAATCCGTCTCGAAAATGTCACCGTGGATGAAGGTGGCTTTGCCGGCAACGCCCTCTTTCGCGGCATTGGCCTTCGACAACACCACCAGTTCCGGGTTGTATTCAACGCCGTAGGCCGTCGCGCCGCGCTTGGCGGCGGTGATCACCGTGCGGCCATCACCCGATCCCAGATCGTAATGGATGTCCTTGGCAGTCAGTTTCGCCATGTCGAGCATGCGGTTGACCAGCCCCTGCGCGGTGGGCACCCACACCACGTCCTTGCCGGCCTGGCCGACTTCAGGCTCGTATCCTGATTTGGCCGCAGGCTGCGCCTGTGCAAATACCGTAACAGCAAACAGCGACAATGCCAGCGCAAGCGTTGCACGCCGCGCGTCAATCATGGTGCTCATGTCCAATCTCCGGGTTAAGGTCAGCAAAAACAACTGCTGCAGAATATTGATCTTTTCATAGCTAGTGACAAACCAATTCCGCTCGCCCTGAGCCTGTCGAAGGGTGACAGGGCTTCGACAGAGCCTGTCCTGAATCTGTCGAAGGGCTCAGCCCGAACGGTGTTTTGCAAGGATTGATAATACCGGATTCACATGGCTGCGCGCTGCAGGTGCGCGAGACACTGGACGGGCAACCCGGTGAATCGCACAATCCCGGCATGGACTCCGGACAACCCGCCCGCCACGTCGTCAAGGCTGCCTGCCCGCACGACTGCCCC
>JANNHN010000042.1:0-2362 GCA_031404395.1 Betaproteobacteria bacterium | reverse complement strand
GCGGTCTTTTGCGTGCCGGTGGGATTGCAGGTGCCCATGTCGATCAGCACCGCGCCGCGCTCCAGCAGGGCTGCCGCACCACCCTCCCCCATCATCACGGCGCGCACGATCCTGTCATCGGGCAGCATGGTGATGATCGCATCCGCGCCGCGCGCCAGGTCGGCCAGCGATGACGCGGCCCTGCCGCCATGCTGCGCGACAAATGCCGCTGCAGTTTCAGACCGTGCATCGAATACCGTGACGTCGAAACCGCCTTTCAGCAGATTCGCCGCCATCGGATTGCCCATATTGCCGACGCCGATGAAACCGATTTTTTTGATGGTATTCACGAGATGACCCCAACTTCAAAAGCAGCCGCAGAGGCAGTAACGAAAGGGCTTTCAGTGGCCCCTCACCCTGACCCTCTCCCCGCTGGCGGGGAGAGGGTAAATTCATTTTGTTATACGCTTTAGGATTTCTGGCCCTTACCACACCGCGCCGCGCGCGGTGATCGGCCACAGCGCTTCGACCTTGCCGCCACGCACGCAAACAAAGTGGTCGTACAGATTCACCGTCGGATCGCAGTGCCCGGGTATCAGTTTGATCTTGTCGCCCAGCGCAAAACCTGGCGCGCCGTTGATCCTGATGACGCCGTGCTCGTCCGAAGCCTTGAGGAATTCCGCCTGCGGAAAATCCGCCACCCGCGGCATGCCCGAATCCACGCTGGAAGCCTTCAGCCCGGCATCGACGATGGCGACATCAGGCCGTGTGCGGCTCATCACTGTGGTCCACACGAACAGGCTGTGTTCAAAGCGCGGGATGCCGCTTTCGGTCCAGTCGTTTTTCGCGTAATCGGCGTCCATGAAAATATACGAACCGACCTGCAGTTCGTCATAAACCTTGCTCGCCGCTTCAAACAGGTAAGTGCCGGTGCCGGCGCCCGTGACCTTGCCGCGCGGCAATCCGGCTTTTACAATCAGATCCAGTGTTCGTTGCACAGCCGCCACGGCGGCATCGATGGCCGAGCGGCGCTCCGCAACACCGCGCAAATGCTGCGCGCCACCCTGATAAGCCTGCAACCCGGCGTAGCGCAGGTTCCTGCAGGCGGCGACGGCCTGCGCGAGTTTCAGCGCCGACTCGCCCGGTTCGACGCCGCAGCGGTTGGCGCCGACATTGACTTCGACCAGCACATCGAGCACGGTGCCGGCTTCGCGCGCCGCAGCATCGAGATCGGCGACGTTGCCGGCATCGTCGGCGCAGACGGCAACTTTCGCCTGCCGCGCCAGCGCCGCCAGGCGTTTTAATTTGGTCGCGCCCACCACTTCGTTGGCGACCAGCACATCGCGCACACCGCCCTCGACCATGGCTTCGGCTTCGCTGACTTTCTGGCAGCACACGCCGACTGCCCCCAACGCGATCTGCCGGAGAGCGATCTGCGGGCATTTATGGCTCTTGGCATGCGGCCGCAGCATGACCTTGCGGCCGGCGAGCGATTCGCTCAACCGCTGCAGGTTGCGCTCGAAAACATCGAGGTCGAGGATCAGCGACGGCGTATCAACGTCGGCAAGGAGCATGCCCGGCTGGGCTGGTAATGGACGCGACATAATTACGTGACATGAACGACGCGCGCCGCCGGCGAGGATCGCCGGCGAAACGCGATTGTTTTTACATTAAATGACCGCCTTCAACCCTGCCTGCTCGGCGCCGTATGCACACACGGCTTCATCTTCCTCGCCGGTACCGCCACTGCCGCCTGCTGCACCGAGCACGTTGCCTGCGGTATCCTTGATCAGCACCGCACCCGGCTGCGGCAGGAACTTGCCCTGCGCCGTGGCCGCCAGCGTGATCATGAAATTAGGATTTTCCTTGGCGCGTCCGGCGAGTGCGCGGCTCGAACAGCTCATCGCCACTGCGGCCCAGGCTTTGCCCAGAGCCACGTCATAACGGAACATGGTCGCGTTGTCCTGGCGCTGCGCGGCGACGATGTGGCCACCGTCATCGAGCACGACGATCGCCAGCGGTTTGACTTTCATTTCCTTTGCTTTGGCAAAAGCTTTTTCAATAATGGTATTGGCTTGCTGCAATGTGAGCTTCGACATGCGGTTCTCCGTGTAGGGGGTGTGAAATTCGGGGTGTGAGCGGCGCAGCGCCGGTGAAATTCAGCGGGTGACTATACAACAAAAACCGCGGGGGACGCGCCCTGCCAATCACCATTCACCATTTACCATTTACCAATTACCAATTACCAGTAGTGTCCCAACGTTTTCACGAGGGCCAGTTATCAGTTGATGATCGAAATGTGGAAACGAGCGATTTTGTCTGGTCTCGATTTGAATGTCGAGGTGCAGTGAGTAGGTTGGGGTGAGCTTGCGAACCCCAACGC
>JANNHN010000041.1:0-2535 GCA_031404395.1 Betaproteobacteria bacterium | reverse complement strand
TGGCTATCAAGGCCTTTTACGAATTGCGGCGCTACGCGCGTGCGTGTGGTGTACGCTAGTCACAGTCTTGATCGACTCGGGGGAAATTCATGACCAGTTTTTTTGTGGAAGGAATGAGCCAGGGGCTGCCTGTCGAGGACGGTGTGCGCCGTATCGGCACGTTCAAGACGCGCGAGGAAGCCATAGCGTGCGCAAAACGGATCATTGATTCTTTTCTGCTGCAGCAATACCGGCCCGATATGTTCCCGCGCGATTTGTACGCACGCTACCAGCTGGCGGGCGAACATCCGGTCATATTCCAGGATGACAACGCCACGATGAATGTCTCGGGTTTCAACCCGCCGCTCTATGCGACACAGCGTTGCCAGGATTACTGCGGCAAGACAGATCCATAGGCGGTGTCCGGGTCCGGGGTCGGGTGCTGCAAAAGAAATCGACTCCGGTAACTTTGGTCATGCTTGCTCTGACCCCGGTGTACTCCTGACCCTATTAACCCTGAGGCACACCGCATGAAGTGGAAGATGGCCGAGAACTCGCTGTTCGCAATCCTGCTGCGCCAGGACTGGTGGATGAGCGCGCTGATTGCGATCGGCATATTCGGGGCGGTGCAGAACTTCATGCCGTGGGGCTATGCGCTGTTCGCCACCGCGCCCTTCACCGTAATCACACTGATGGTCGCCTGGAAACAGATCCGCACGCCCAGCGGCGCGCGTGTGGAGAAAGCGCTGGAGAAAATCTGCAGCATGTCCTGGGAGGATTTTGCACAGGCACTGGAAACAGGGTTCAGGAACGAAGGCTACGCCGTGCAGCGTGTCGAAGGCGCGGTGGATTTCGAGTTGGAGAAAGCGGGGCGCGTGACGCTGGTGTGTGCGCGGCGCTGGAAGGCTGCGCGTACGGGCATGGAGCCGTTAAAAGAGCTGGCGGCGGCCGGCGAGCGGCGCAGTGCGGGGGAATGCCGATATGCAGTGGCGGGGGGGTTGACGGCGCAGGCGCGGGCGTTCGCGAAGAAGAAGGGCGTGAAGCTGGTGGAGGGTGCGGAATTGGCGAGACTGGTTCGCGTGTAGACACAGGGGAAACAACGAAGCAGCTGACCAGAGCGCAAACAGGGACCGTGTAACTTTTAGAAAATTTACACTGACCCCATTTATTAATGATGTGCCGCGTATCCTGAAAGGGTGAGTAACCAGCACCCCCTGGGTCAGGGGCAACATTCTTTTCCGTTGATGAAAATAATGCTGACTCTGACCCCTGGTGTATTGGCGCTCCGATACTAAAGCGGAAGAAGCTGAGCCGTTGTCTTGACGATCCGGCCGTTGATGCATCATCCTGCGCCTGATCATTGCCAACAGGGGGAGGTCACCATGAAAAGAGGCTTTGCAAGCGTGGCGGTGATGCTGGTCATCGCAATGACTGTCGGCGGCTGCGGGTACAGCCCGCAGGCACAGGGGTGGCTTACGCTGATCGACGGCAACGACGGCATGGACAACTGGAGCGTGACCGGGAGCGCCGCCAACTGGAGAGCCGAGGGCGGCGCCATCCAGGCGGACAAGAGCGCCGGCAAGGGCGCCAGCGTGCTGGTCTCGAAGCGATCCTTCAAGGACCTCGAACTCTACGCGGAATTCTGGGCTGCGGACGACACCAACAGCGGCATCTACGTACGCGCCCCCGATCCCAACACCGTCAATACCGCATCGGGTGCCTATGAAGTGCAGATCTGGGACAAGAACCCCAATCCGGCGTACGGCACGGGGAGCCTCGTCAACGTCGCCGCGGTGAGCCCCATCTACAAAGCCGGCGGCCGGTGGAACACCTATGAGATCTACGCGAAGGGCGCCGAGATTACCGTCAGGCTGAACGGCGTGGTCACCGTCAGCACTCAATACGCCAAGACCCACGAAGGACGGATCGGGCTTCAATTCAACGGCGGTCCCATCAAGTTCCGCAAGCTGCTCGTCAAGGAGTTGTGATTTTTCAATAATCAAAGGTGCCGGAGTGGAATTTTCGAAAAAGAAATCGACCCCGGTACTGAGGTTTCCCCTGCGTGACCGCCTCAAGGCAGCGCCATGAAGTGTCGCCCCCGGAACACCGTCACGACGTTCAGTTGGGCTGCGCCCCCGACAGCCTGACCACCGTGGCCCACTTCGCGATTTCCGACTTGATATAGGCGCCGAAGGCCTCCGGGCTGCTGCCCGCTGCGTCCGCGCCCAGCTGCTTCAGCGACTCGCGCACTTCCGTCAGGCCGAGGATAGCCACCACTTCGCCATTCAACCGCTTCACGATCCCGGCGGCGGTGCCGGCGGGCGCGCACAAGCCGTACCACAGCGTCGCCTCATAGCCGGGCAGGGCGGCCTCGGCCACCGTCGGACTGTCGGGCGCCGTCGTCGAGCGCTGCGCCGTGGTCACCGCGAGCGCGCGCAGGCGCCCGGACTTGGCCTGCGGCAGCGCGGTGAGGATCGGCGCGATGTTCATCGCCATCTGTCCGCTCAGGGTATCGACCAGCGCCTGCTGGCTGCCCTTGTACGGCACATGCAGGAA
>JANNHN010000040.1:0-5088 GCA_031404395.1 Betaproteobacteria bacterium | reverse complement strand
CTGCCATACGATCCGATCAAGGATTTTGCAGCGATCAGTCTGATCGCCGACGGTCCGCCGCTGGTCATGATGGTCAACCCTTCGTCGCCGGTCAAAACGGTACAGCAACTGGTCAACCTGGCCAAGGCGCGCCCCGGCCAGCTCAATTACGGCAGTACCGGCATCGGCACTTCCGGCCATCTCATCGGCGAGCTATTCAAGCTGGAGGCCAAAATCGACATGGTGCATGTCGCTTACCGCAGCAGCAACTTGTCCATCCCTGCGGTCATCAGCGGCGAAGTCAACATGGTATCCACCTACATGCCGACGGCACTGCCCCACGTCCGATCGGGAAGGCTGGTGGCGATAGCAGTCACCGGTGCCCAGCGATCCGCGGTGCTCCCTGACGTTCCAACCATGGTGGAATCGGGCGTGTCTGGGGTCGTGGTCAGCGGATTCGCCGGCTTCCTCGCACCCGCTGCCACACCGCCCGCCATCATCAAGCAACTGCATCAAGAGATCGTGAAGATGACCAAGAGCGCAGACTTCATCAAGCGTTACACCTCTTACGATATGACACCGGTCGCGAGCACCCCTCAGGAACTCGTGACCTACACCCGGCAGGAGATCGCGAAGTGGGCGAAGGTGATCAAAGCAGCAGACATCCGTATGCAGTAGTGCGCACCTATCCTGCGGCTATTTCAGCTTCAGCCCGACGGTTTGCACCACTTTCGCCCAGGTGTTGATTTCCGCGGCATAGAGTTTGGCAAACTCATCCTGAGTACTGCCGACGGCATCGAGGCCCTGACCGAGCAGCAGTTTGTCGGTCGCCGGATCGTTCACGATACGGGTTACGGCTTCCTGAATCCTGACCGCAATCGCCTTGTCGGTTTTGCCGGGGAGAAACAACGCGTACCAGTTTTCGACCCCGAAGCCGGGCACGCCCGATTCGGCGATGGTGGGGTACTCGGGCAACGCCGGGGTGCGCTTGGCACCCACGACCGCCAGCGCGCGCAGTCTGCCTGTCGTGAAAAACGGCCGGGTCGAGATCACGCTGGCAACAGTGAGGGCGATACGCCCGGCGACTGTGTCGGTGATGCTGGGTGAAGTGCCTTTGTACGGCACATGGGTCATCTTGAGTCCCGTCATCTGCGAGAACAGTTCCAGGGTCAGATGCTGTGCCGAGCCCAGGCCCGAGGACGAGAAGAACAGCTCGTTCGGTTTGGCCTTGGCGAAGGCGATCAACTCCTTGACGTTTTTCACGGGTACCGACGGATGCACCACCAGCACGCCGGGTGAAACCACGGCGAGCGTCACCGGCAGCAAATCCTTGCGCGGATCGTAGGCCAGTTTCATCAGGCTCGGCGTGATGCTGATGCCCGCCGAAGTCATCAGCAGGGTGTAACCATCGGGCGGCGCCAGCGCGACGATTTCCGCGGCGATCGAGCCACCGGCGCCGGGCCGGTTGTCGGCCACCACCGACTGGCCCCACGCTTCGTTCAGCTTCTGGCCGATGAAGCGGCCGGTGGTATCAACGCCGCCGCCCGGCGCCAGCGCGATAACCATGCGTATCGGTTTGGTGGGATAGGCCGGTGCTTGCGCATACGCGGCGCCTGCCGCGAAACTGCCCGTCAACAGAATGAGTAAAGCCTTGCGGGCTCTTGCAGAAAATCGATGCATCGTTTCCTCCGGCTTATTTTGTTTTGGTGGACTGACTTGAGGAGTATACAAGCGGCCCCCATGCAACAAGTTCGGGAGCGATGCGTACAGTCGGCATCTGCAGACTTTCATCAGATGTCATTCACTGCAGCAATGCCGCCCGCAGTGAATAACAAAAATATCAATTAAAACAATGTTTTATAGCATATAGCCGAATGAATCCCCTCTCCCCGCAGCGCGGGGAGAGGGTTAGGGTGAGGGGCGAGGGGAACACTTGAAGCAAAACAGAGGGGCCTCCCGAAATTTTGTCAGGCGCACTAACTCTTCGCCCGCACCACTGGACTGCGCAAAGCTGGCGTACCCGCAGGGATTCGAATCTATTCTGCTCATAAATTCAACGACTACCATGCTGAATTGGCACACTGAAACTATGCCGCGTTAAGTTCATCCGGCTGTCTGATCAGACTTTCTGCGGGAATATCCAGGGCACGATGCAATTTCCAGATCATCTTCAGAGTCAGCGGACGCTTATGGTTAAGGATTTCGTAAACCCGATTCAAGCGACCAATCATCGGCTCCAAATCCTTGGGGGTCAGGCCCTTCTGATCCATCTGAAATTTGATGGCTGCCACCGGATCTGGCAGTTCGAGCGGAAAGTGTTTTCTTTCGTAGGCTTCAATCAATGTGACCAGAACGTCGAGACGTTCGCCATCAGCGGTATTTGCCCTGGCGCCCATCAGGGACTCAACCTCTTTCAGGGTCGCACGATAGTCTGCCTTGGTCTTGATCGGTTTAATATCCATCGTCATCTCCATCAAATAGTCTGAGCGTCAATCTCATCGTACTGGGCGTGCGTGCCAATGAAGCGAACGTACACCACACGGTACGGATAGCTAATCCACACCACCAGCCGGTATTTGTTGCCGGCAAGATTGAATACCACGCGCCCATCGCGAAGGACACTGGCACTGGGGAATGACGCCTTCACCTCTGCCGGCGATGCCCAGTCTGCCTTGAGCGCTTGACGGTACCAAGCCAGTCCGGGTTCCCTGACATCCCGATACGCACGGTTAGATTCCCAGAACGCCTTTAACGTCGAGAGCGCAATAATCCACATGGAACCATGCATAGTCCCAATATGGGACTATCGCAAGCCTGTCACCGGACTACGCAGCACGCCAATATCCTGCTGCACGATCTCGCACACATCGCCGTCTTTCAGATCAGGCTCGGTCGCATCGTCAGTGCCGAGCCAGATCACATCGCCGGGATGCAGCGTCATGTACTGCGAGATCTTTGAAATGAAATGCTGCGCTGAAAACAGCATCTTGCCGGTGTGATATCCGGCAACCTTCTTGCCGTTGATGTGGATATCCACCGTCAGGTTCATCGGATCCAGTCCGGTGACGATGAACGGACCCATGGGCTTGAAGGTGTCGGAATTCTTCGCGCGCCACAGCGTGCGGTCGGTTTTCTGCCAGGTGCGCTCGCTGACATCGTTGCCCAGCGTGTAGCCGAGGATGCAGGACAGCGCATCCGCTTCCGACAGATTCTTCGCCGTCTTGCCGACCACCGCCACCAGCTCGCCCTCGAACTGCACCGGGCCGGGGGAATCGGCGGGAATCACGATCGCCTCACCCGTCGCCACCAACGCATTGGCCGAGCGGTAACCGACGTCGGCCTTCTCCGGCGGCTTGGTGTTGGTGCCCTTGCGCTTGTTGGCCCACTCAATGTGCGCGGCGTAGTTCAGCCCCGCGCAGTAGAAGTTGCGCGGCTCGCAGGGGATGAGGATTTTGAGCGCGGACAGCGCATGCAGGTCACTGGTGATCTTGTAGCGGTCGAACGGCGAACCGTCGAGTTCGACGACCTGGTTGTCTTCAACGATGCCGAAGAAGATGCGGGATTGGTGTTGGAAGCGGCCGAATTTCATGAGGATGCCTTTTCTGATTAACGCTTGTCCGGAAACAACCCCGGCATCCAGCGCGAAGCCAGCGCTGCCGGGAATGCGAGTCTCAGCGATGCCCTGCTGGATGTGGAAGCAAACACGCCTTGTTGCAACAGTTCACTGGTGACACGCCTCGCCGTACGATCAGTAACGCCCAGCAGGGGCCCGATCTCCCCGCGCGGCAGTTCGCCGCGATACAGCACGGCTTCCAGCAACTGGCCGGCGCGTTGCGGCAGTTTGCCCATGCGCGTTTCCTCTTCCGCCCAGACCAGAATGCGGGTGCGCAATGCATCCGGTTGCATCAGGTCTTCCATGAACTGTACCTGATCCAGGCAGGTTTCCAGAAAAAACGTCGTGAACTCAGCCAACGCCTCCTCACTGAGATTACCGCGCCCATCGAGATCATTGCGTCGCTGCAGATCGCAATTGGCGAGCAGCGCTTTGTATTGGGTGACGTTTCGCGCGAAGCCGCGCGCAACCGACCAGACCCCGCCCGTATCCAGCAGAGCGAACAGTTGCGCATGCGACATGAGACGCGCCACGCGCCCGTTGCCATCGAGAAAAGGGTGTATCCACAACAGGCGATGATGCGCCGAAGCCGTAGCGAGTATCGCTTCCGCCCGGCCCAGATTGTTGAAAGTTTCTTCGAATCGCTGCATGAAGCGCGGCACCGCACCCGGACTGACCGGCACATGCCGGCCCACTTTGACATCGCGCTCACGGAGCTTGCCGGGTTTGATGCGGATTTTTTTGCCGGACTCCGGGTTTTCTGCCCACAGCAATTCGTCCGGCAGCAGCTCACCAAAGCGCTGATGAATCTCGCAAACTGCCTCCAAGGTAGCTTCCCGGCCCTGCAAACCGCCGCCGTCTATCCATTGCTGAACAGCAATATGCGCCCTGGCCTCCAGTTGCAGATTGCGCTTGGCTTTGTCCTCGCTGTAATCGTTCCTGAGCGCGCGCTCGATATCGATCGGGTGCGTGTCATGCCCTTCGATGAGATTGCTGTAGTAACAATTCATCGCCCGCACCAGATCCGCCAGCGCAATCATCACGCCCGCGGGCAAACTCCTGCGCAAACCGGAGGCCGTTGCGGCAAGTGTTATGGACAGGTCGCTGAGCGCGGACCGGTGGCGGGAGCTCTCCGCGAGTAGCAGAGGCTCCATGCTGACGGGCTGTTCACCCCTGTCCAGGACCGCCATTTTGTCCTCTTGTTTGTCCGGATTAATTACTTAAATTTATTAATAAAAACAACAAGTTATATACAAATAATCATGAAAAATGTGATTTGTATGTCCGCTTTGGTTGCCATGTTACGGCGGCGGCAGCGAAAGGGCAAGAAAAAAGCCTAGCCTTGCGGCAGGGCTGGGTGGGATCAGGTCAGTGGCTCAGAAGGAAATCGACTGCGGTACGGGGGTTCCAGATTGGCGCCTTAGTCAAATAACTGGCCTCACGCAATCTCAGTTAGGCTGTGAAAAAATGTTTGCTGCACTTGCGGCATAGCTATT
>JANNHN010000039.1:0-2993 GCA_031404395.1 Betaproteobacteria bacterium | reverse complement strand
GTCAGATCGCGGCGCACGTGCTTGGTCAGCGTCCACATCAGATAGCCGGCCGCGCAGTTCAACGCCATGGAAAACATAAAGGCGGAGGCTGCACCGTCGTTGTAGTACACCGATATGCCGAGCGGCAGCAGATGCGACAGGCTCATCACCATGGCGATGAGGCCGAGGTGGGAGCATACGGTGAGCAGCGCCGTCACACGAAACCCACGCCCACCTGGAACAGTTTCTCCACTTTCGACACCATCTTCTTGTTCACCACGAAGACGATGACGTGATCGCCGGATTCGATGACCGTGTCGTGGTGCGCGATAATGACCTGAAAACCGCCTTTGCCGTTACGGTCTGCAGCAGACCGTTCCGCGCGCACGATGGCGCCGATCGTCGTGCCCGCGGGCAGATCCAGTTGTTCAATGCGGCGCCCGACTACTTTGGATGATTTGGCGTCGCCGTGAGCAATCAGTTCCAGTGCTTCGGCGGCGCCGCGGCGCAGGCTGTGCACGGCGACACAGTCGCCGCGGCGGACATGCGCAAGCAGCGTGCCGATGGTTGCCTGTGCAGGGGAGATGGCAATGTCGATCTGGCCGGCCTGCACCAGATTCACGTAGGAGCCGCGATTGATCAGCGCGACGACGCGCCGCACACCCATGCGTTTGGCGAGGAGCGAGGACATGATGTTGTTCTCATCATCATTGGTCAGCGCGCAATAGACATCCATGTCGCCGATGTTTTCCGTCTGCAGCAGTTCTTCATCGGTAACGTCGCCGACCAGAACCAGCGTGCTGCGCAATTCGGCTGCCAGTCGCTCGGCGCCCTTTTTGCTGAATTCAATGATCTTGGTTTCGTATTTGTCTTCGATGGCTTTGGCGAGACGGCGGCCGATATTGCCGCCGCCGCCGATCATTACGCGTTTGACCGGTTTGTCGAGCCGGCGCAATTCGCGCATCACGCCGCGGATGTTTTCCGTGGCGGCGATGAAAAACACCTCGTCGCCCGCCTGGATAACGGTATCACCGGTCGGAATCATCGGACTGTCCTGCCGGAAAATTGCCGCCACCCGCGTATCGACGTTGGGGATGTGCTTGCGGATATTCTGCAGTGCCTTGCCCACCAGCGGGCCGCCGTGGAAAGCGCGCACCGCCACCAGGCTGACGCGCCCGCCGGCGAATTCCAGCACCTGCAGCGACTCTGGAAACTCGATCAGCTTGGCGATGTAGTCGGTGAGCACCTGCTCCGGGCAGATCACCATGTCCACCGCAAAATTTTCCGGCGAAAACATCTCCGGATGCGACAGGTAATCAGAGGCGCGGATGCGCGCGATCTTGGTCGGGATGTTGAACATGGTCGCGGCCAGTTTGCAGGCGACGAGATTGGTTTCATCGCTCTGGGTGACCGCAAGGATCATGTCGGCATCGCGGGCGCCGGCGCGCTCCAGTATTTCAGGATGCCCGGCATTGCCGACGACGGTGCGCAGATCGAGGCGATCCTGCAATTTGCTCAGCCGGCCGGCATCGTTATCGACCACGGTGATGTCGTTGGCTTCAGAAACCAGATTCTCGGCGACGGAACTGCCGACCTGACCAGCGCCGAGGATGACGATACGCAACGGATTCTCCCTTTCCGGGCGGCTGCAGTAACGCCGACCATGCCCGAAAAGGCGTAATTGTACAACGATGCTGCACCGCAATCAGCCGGTGCAGCTGGTGCGGCAGTCTGCGGCAGGAGCCGTCCTGTGGCATAATCCATGCCAGTAAAAATGAGCTAACCCATTGACTAGAATATACTTTTCAGAGGCTATTCCGGATCACGGCGTCTGTGACCTGACTCCCGCCCAAGCGCACCATGTGGCGCATGTGCTGAGGATGGCGGAAGGTGATGCCATCACGCTGTTTGACGGTCGGGGCATGAGCCACGACGCGGTGATCGCACAGTGTGCGCGGGGCGCGGTGCGGGTGCGTGTCCATGCATCGCGCAGCGAGAATCGCGAATCGCCGCTGCAGGTTACTCTGGTGCAGGCGGTATCCAGTGGAGAGCGCATGGACTATACGGTGCAAAAAGCCGTGGAGTTGGGTGTTACCGCAGTGCAGCCGGTATTGTCTGAACGCTGCGTTGTGCGCTTGTCGGGCGAACGCGTATCCCGGTGCGTTGCTCGGTCAGCCACACCGTGGCGGGCCAATGCCAGAGATAGACGCCGTACGAGATCAAACCGAGGCCGACGAGCGCGCGGCTCTCGAGCACACGCGCGAGGGGATTGAATCCTGGCTGCGCGGCCGCGACGAGCACGAGGCCGATCGCGACCGCGATGAGTCCATAGCCGCCCTCGTAGAGCCGCGAGTCGGTGGTTTGGACCTTTGCCATCGTGACGGCTAGCGCAACGGCCGCACCGCAACCGATGACGATCAAGAGGTTTCGAGGCGCGCGGCGGGCGACGGCGAGCCGGCCCGCTGTCAAGGCGCCAATCGCCGCGCCGAGGAGCAACAAGAACGCTCGGGTATCCGTCCCGTAATAGACCCGGTTCGGATCGGCAGGGTCGAACATCTTGATCATCAACAGCAGCGATGTGGTGCCGAGTGCGACGCAAAGCGCGGTCAAGCCGAGTCGGAACTGGGGTCCGCTACGTGTGGCATGTCGCCCACGTCGCCTGGTCACGCGGGTTGCGACCGCGGCAACCCCGACGACGATGAGCGGCCACACCAGGTAGAACTGCTCTTCAATCGCGAGCGACCACGTGTGTCGCAAGGCACTTGGCTCGGCAGTGAGGATCTTCTCGACGTAGCCCTGGCCCGAAGCGATGAAGTGCCAATTGGCCACGTACCCGAGCGCCGCGAGCCCGTCTTCGGCGAGCCGGTTGCCCATGACCTCGGTCGCCACGAGCACCGCGTAGATCGCCACCGCGATGAGCACGAGGAAGAGGGCGGGGAGCAGTCGACGCGCCCGGCGGGCCCAGAAGTGCCGCAGCGAGATGCGCTGGGTCGACTCCCACTCGTTGACGAGCA
>JANNHN010000038.1:0-3125 GCA_031404395.1 Betaproteobacteria bacterium | reverse complement strand
TTCGCCGTGGTGGAGTTCGATGCCGCGGTGCAACTGCGGGATGCGGGGTTTCAGCAGCGCATCCTGCTGCTCGAAGGTTTTTTTGATGCGCGCGAAGCGGTTGCCGGCGCAGCCCGGCGCATTGCGACGGTGCTGCACGCGGAGGAGCAGTTGGCGCTGGTCGATCCGCTGGTGACCGGCGCGCGGCTCGACGTGCTGCTCAAGATCAACAGCGGCATGAATCGCCTGGGTTTTGCGCCGGATGCGGTGCGCGCCGTGCACGCGGGACTGCAGGACAGTCCCGGCATCGGTAAAATCACACTGATGACGCATTTTGCGAATGCAGATGATGCGCGCGGCGTCGGCTGGCAACTGGAGAACTTCGAGCACGCCGTGGCGGGCATTGCCGCGCCGCGCACGCTGGCGAATTCGGCAGCAACGCTGCGTTACCCCGAAACACATTTTGACTGGATCCGGCCGGGCATCATGCTCTACGGCACGTCGCCGTTTGCGGAACAATCCGCAGCGGATCTCGGTCTGCGGCCGGTGATGACGCTGGCGTCACGCATCATCGCGGTGCGCGACCTGCAGCCCGGCGATACCGTGGGCTACGGGGGAGTTTTTCGCGCCGAGCGCGCGATGCGTATCGGCGTGGTGGCCTGCGGCTACGCCGACGGTTATCCGCGCCATGCGCCCGGCGGTACGCCGGTGAAAGTGGGTGATAGACTGACTGCAACCGTCGGCCGCGTGTCCATGGACATGTTGTGTGTCGATATTACGGATATGCCGGCAGCGGAGACCGGCACGCCGGTCGTATTGTGGGGCGAAGGCAATCCGGTCGATGCCGTTGCGCAGGCGGCAGGCACCGTCAGCTACGAATTGTTGTGTGCGCTGACGGCGCGGGTGCCGGTCATTGAAAAACAGTAAAAAAATCGCGAAGAGTGAATATGCCGTGGCGTGATTGGCAACATGATATTGAGCGGCAGTTCAATCCCAGGGCATGGGCGACGGATGTGGAGGCGCAACATGCACTGCGCGGCAAGCTGTCGGCGGCGGCGCGCGCACGGCTCAAAGGTGAATTCGACGTGGCGTATGGCGACACGCCGCGTCAGGCGCTGGACATTTATCATGGCGGCGACGGCAAGGCGCCGATTGTTGTTTATATGCACGGCGGCTACTGGCGCGTCGGTGAGAAGGAAAAACAGGCCATCCTGGCCGAGCCGCTGGTGCAGGCCGGCTTTCCGGTGGTGATGCTCGGCACCGATCTGTGTCCGGCGGTGTCGGTCGATGCGATTGTTGCGCAAGTGATGAAGGGCATCGTCTGGACACATGCCAATGCGGCACGCATCGGCGGCGACGGCCGGCGCATTTATCTCTACGGCCATTCCGCGGGTGCGCATCTTGTCGCCATGGGTTTGGTCGAGGATTGGGCGCGTCGCGGCCTGCCCGCAGATCTGATTTGCGGCGCGACCATGGTTTCGGGCATTTACGACCTCGAACCCGTGCTGCACATTTCGGTGAACGAACAGATCCGGCTGACGCCGGATCGTGTCGCAGCGTTGAGTCCGCAGCGCATGCCGCTGCAGCGGCTGGTACCGCTGGTGTTCGCGGCAGGCGGCGAGGAAGCGCCGGGCTGGGTTGCGCTGACGCATGAATATGCCGCGATATGCGAGCAGGCGGGTTGCAAGGTCGAGGTGATCATCGTGCCGCATGAAGGCCATTTCAGCACGATCCCGATGCAGGCCGACGCCGGCCATCCGATCAATCAGGCGATGTTGCGCCAGTTGCGCGCGTTGCAGCAGGACTGAGTCGCGTGGCCAAAGCCAAGACTGTCTATGCCTGCACGGAGTGCGGCGGGCAATCGGTCAAGTGGCAGGGGCAGTGTCCGCATTGCCAGGCGTGGAATACGCTCGTTGAATCGGTCGCCGAAGCCGCCACGCAGTCGGCAAACCGGTTTTCGCTGATCGCCGAAACCGGCAAGTTGCAGCGCCTGTCGGAAGTCGAGGCGCGCGAAGAGTCACGGGTCTCCAGCGGTGTCGCTGAATTCGACCGCGTGCTGGGCGGAGGGTTGGTTCCCGGTGCGGTGGTGCTGATCGGCGGTGATCCCGGTATCGGCAAATCGACGCTGTTACTGCAATCACTGGCGAGCATGGGCGCCGGCCGCAAAGTCATTTATGTCAGCGGCGAGGAATCACCGCAGCAGATTGCGTTGCGTTGCGCGCGCGGCGCCTCAACGTCAGCGCCGAACATGTCCATGTGTTGCCCGAAACTGCGCTGGGCAAAATCCAGGCGGTGCTCCAGTCTGAAAAACCGGATATTGCCGTCATTGATTCGATCCAGACCCTGTATTCGGATGCGCTGACGTCCGCCCCGGGTTCGGTGGCGCAGGTGCGCGAATGCGCAGCGCAACTGACGCGGCTGGCCAAGGCCGGCGGCACCACCATCATTTTTGTCGGGCACGTTACCAAGGAAGGCACGCTGGCCGGGCCGCGCGTGCTCGAACACATGGTCGATACCGTGCTCTATTTCGAGGGCGACACGCATTCGAGCTTCCGGTTGATCCGCGCCTTCAAGAACCGCTACGGGGCGGTCAATGAACTCGGCGTATTCGCCATGACCGACAAGGGGCTGAAGGGCGTGGCCAATCCGTCGGCGCTGTTTCTGTCGCAGCACGACACTGAGGTTGCCGGTTCCTGCGTGCTGGTGACGCAGGAAGGCACGCGGCCGCTGCTGGTGGAGGTGCAGGCGCTGGTCGATGAGGCGCATGCGCCAAATCCGCGGCGGTTGAGCGTCGGGCTGGAGCAGAACCGCCTCGCGTTGCTGCTGGCGGTACTGCACCGCCATTCCGGCATCGCCTGCTTTGATCAGGATGTATTCGTCAATGCCGTCGGCGGCGTGCGCATCACCGAACCCGCGGCGGACCTCGCGGTGCTGATGGCGGTGGTGAGTTCGCTGAAGGACAAACCGCTGCCGAAGAAACTCGTGGTATTCGGTGAAGTAGGGCTGGCCGGTGAAGTGCGCCCGGTGCAGCGCGGGCAGGAGCGGCTGAAAGAAGCGGCGAAGCTCGGCTTCACCCATGCGCTGATCCCGCATGCCAATCAGCCGCGGCAGGCGATCGATGGTCTCAAGGTGATTGCGGTCAGACG
>JANNHN010000037.1:0-11695 GCA_031404395.1 Betaproteobacteria bacterium | reverse complement strand
TTTGCGCGCTTTGGCGATGGCGGCTTTGACCCGCGCCGGGGCCGTACCGCCGATATGACTGCGGGCGTTCATCGAGCCCTCCAGCGTCAGCGCATCGAACACATCCGCTGCGATCAGCGGCGAGAACTGGCGCAGGTCGGCGAGCGCCAGCGCGGAGAGATCGCAACCCCGCGTTTCGGCAAAACGTACCGCCTGCGCCACGGCTTCATGCGCCTCGCGGAACGGCAGGCCTTTTTTCACCAGGTAGTCGGCGAGATCCGTGGCCGTGGCGTAACCTTCCAGCGCCGCCGCGCGCATGGCCTCGGCATTGACGGTGATGCCGCCGATCATGCCGGCAAACACCGCAAGACTTGCCAGCAGCGTATCAACCGTGTCGAACAGCGGCTCCTTGTCTTCCTGATTGTCCTTGTTGTAGGCGAGCGGCTGGCCTTTCATCAGGGTCAGCAGCGCAACCAGGTGACCGTTGACGCGACCGGTTTTGCCGCGCACCAGCTCAGCCACATCGGGGTTTTTCTTCTGCGGCATGATCGACGAGCCGGTGCAGTAGCGGTCGGCGATGTCGATGAAGCCGAAACGCGGGCTCATCCACAGGATCAGTTCTTCGCTGAAGCGCGACAGGTGCATCATGGTCAGCGCGCCGGCGGCGACGAATTCGATGGCGAAATCGCGGTCGGATACCGCATCAAGCGAGTTTTCACACAGCCCGTCAAAACCGAGTTCCTTGGCGACCATCTGCCGGTCGATCGGAAACGAAGTGCCGGCGAGCGCCGCCGCCCCCAGCGGCAGGCGGTTGACGCGCCTGCGGCAGTCGGCGTAACGCTGCGCGTCGCGCGCGAGCATTTCGACATAAGCGAGCAGGTGATGCGCGAACGATACCGGCTGCGCAACCTGCAGGTGGGTAAAACCGGGCATCACGGTTTCAGTATTATTGTCGGCGAGGTCGAGCAACGCACGCTGCAGGTTCTTGATCAGCACTTGTAACTGATCTATGGCCGCGCGCAGGTACAACCGGACGTCGGTCGCCACCTGATCGTTACGCGAGCGCCCGGTGTGCAGGCGCTTGCCGGCATCGCCGACCAGATCGGTCAGTCTGCGCTCGATATTGAGATGTACGTCTTCCAGATCGAGCGACCACGGGAAGTCGTCATTGCGGATTTCGTCACCGATTTTCGCAAGACCGGACTCGATAGCCTCCAGGTCCGCTGAAGAGAGGATGCCGACGGCGCACAACATGCGCGCGTGCGCGATGGAACCCCGAATGTCGAATTCTGCGAGGCGCTGGTCGAAACTCACTGACGCCGTGAAGCGCTTGACCAGATCATCCACGGGCTCGCTGAAGCGTCCCGACCAGGGCTTGGTGGCGCCATCGCCGGCGCCGGTTCGCGTTTTGCCTTTTGCCGCCATGAGCCTGCGTGAGCCCTGCTAGAATGAAACTGCCATGGCGCGGAGTATAAATCATAATGCCAACACCGGCGCCCTGCCGGACTTCCGCAATTCCGGAATCCTGCTGCGCGTTCTGGTGATCGTGAACGGCATGGCCGCTCTGGCGGCGCTGCTCCAGGTTCCACGGTTGCGGGACTGGCCTGCACAGTTTACCGATGTCGCCGCGCTGGTCGAGCCGCTGCTGCTGCTGAGCATGCTGGTGCTCGCCGCCTGCGGGGGGTTTCTCCGCCGTTTGCCGTATATGGCGGGCATCGTCGCGATATTTGCAATTGAGCTGGCATTGACCGCGGCGCTGTACTTCGGTGGTCGCGCGATGCTCCTGATCGATAATGCAGCACTGCCACGCTGGCTGGCTATCGTCGCTGCGGTTACCGGCATGCTGCTGGTCTATTTCGAGTTGCGCGGCCATGCGCTGTCCCCGGCGCTGGCCGAGGCGCGCCTGCAGGCGTTGCAGGCGCGCATCCGCCCGCATTTCCTGTTCAACAGCATGAATGCAGTGCTGTCGTTGGTGCGCCAGGAGCCGCGGCGCGCCGAGGCAGCGCTTGAGGATCTGGCGGGCCTGTTTCGCGCGCTGATGGCGGACAACCGGGAACTGACCCCGATTTCGCGTGAGATTGAGCTCTGCCGTCAGTATCTGGATCTGGAGCAATTGCGGCTCGGTGATCGGCTGCGGGTGGAATGGCATATCGAAAACCTGCCGCAGGATGCGTTGATTCCGCCTCTGGCGCTGCAGCCCCTGCTTGAGAATGCCGTGTATCACGGCATCGAGCCGGGCGAAATGCCGGGCACGGTCAGCATCAGGATCCATGTTGCGAACGACCGCTTGCATGCAGTGCTGCGCAATCCGTACCGCGCCACAGGGGATCACCATGTCGGCAACAAGATGGCATTGGCCAATATCCGCGAGCGCCTGCAACTGCATTTTGACGTGGCGGCGGAATTGACCACCAAGGTGGTTGACGATGTTTATGAAGTGCGCATGACCATGCCCTATGTGAAGGCCGGACAGCCATGAGCACGCCGCTGCGCGTGCTGATCGTTGACGACGAAGAGCCGGCACGCAACCGCATGCGTGATCTGCTTGCCGACGTACATCCGGCCGTGCCGGTGGCGATTGTTGACGATGTCGCCAGCGGCCGCGAGGCATTGCGCCGGGTCGAAGGCGGCGGCATTGACGTCGTGCTGCTCGATGTACGCATGCCGGGCATGGATGGCATCGAGGTGGCGCAGCACTTGCAGAAACTGGAGTCGCCGCCGGCCGTGATTTTCACAACGGCGTACGATGCCTACGCGATCCAGGCTTTTGATCTGCATGCAGTGGACTATCTGCTCAAGCCGATCCGTGCCGCGCGGCTGCAGGAAGCGCTGGCGCGGGCAGCGCAAAACTACTTACCGAAGGCGGAGGTGCTGCGCGAACTGCAGCAGGCGCCGCGCACCTGTCTCAGCGCTGCGGAACGCGGCAAGGTATATCTGATTCCCATAGAGGATGTGCGTTATCTGCGCGCCGAGCTGAAATACGTCACGGTGCGTACCGCGCAGCGGGAATATCTGATCGAGGAATCGCTGACGCGGCTGGAGCAGGAGTTTGGGGTCCGGTTTGTGCGCGTGCATCGCAACTGCCTGGTGGCGCGTGCCGCCATCCGCGGTTTTGAACGCACCGGCACTGACGCGGGCGAAGGTAGTTGGCAGGTGGTGCTTGCCGATCTCGATGAGCGCATTCCGGTCAGCCGCCGCCAGCAGCATGTGGTGCGCGAATTGGCGCGCTGATCAGCGGGTGCGCTGCATCCGCACGAGCCCGGCCTCGACGGCCTGCTCGATATACAGCCGGTAAAAATCGTCGCCCAGCAGGCCGATGATGGGCGGCGATACACGCTGGCCGTCGGCATCGAAGGCGATGATGGTCGGCACGCGCCGCACTTCCTGTGCGCGGGCGAAATCACGATGAGTGGTCATGGCGCCGGAAAAATCGCGCAGCGCAAGGCTGCGATCCGTCTCAATTTCACGAATCAGCACGCGATTTTTCCACCGCGGATCGTTTTGCAGCGCCGTCAGGTAATCGCGTCGCGCCACGGCGCAGTACGGACAGGATTGCTGCATGAACGCAATGAGCACCGGTACGCGGCGCGCGCGCGCCTCGGCGGCGGTGGCGGCGAGGTTGTCGGCGGCGACCAACTGCGCCGCTGCCGGCGCTGCGACCAGCGTCGTGCATGCTACAATCAGCCAGCCCCAGAATTGCATATTTACCAATATAATCAATATGATACAAAAATCCGCCCCACGTGCGCCGGATTCTCTGGTGATCGCCACGCGCGAGTCCGCGCTGGCGTTGTGGCAGGCGCGCCACGTGCAGGCCGAGTTGCAGCGATTATATCCGGCGCTGACGGTTACGCTGCTTGGCATGACGACCGAAGGCGACAGGAACCTGGGCACATCACTCGCCAGGATCGGCGGCAAAGGCCTGTTCATCAAGGAACTGGAAGACGCACTCGCCGACGGCCGCGCGGACATCGCGGTGCATTCCATGAAGGATGTGCCGATGCATCTGCCGCCGGGCTTTGTGCTGGCGGCAACGCTGGAGCGCGCTGATCCCCGTGATGCGTTTGTGGCCAATGAATACGCGAACCTCGCCGCATTGCCGGCGGGTACGCAGGTGGGTACGTCGAGTCTGCGTCGCGAGTGCCAGTTGCGGGCGAGTTTCCCGCAACTGCGCATCGAGCCGCTGCGCGGCAACGTGCAAACACGGCTGCGCAAACTCGATGAGGGGCAGTATGGCGCCATCATTCTCGCCGCGGCAGGCCTCAAGCGGCTCGGCTTGTCCGACCGCATCACGGCGTTGCTGACGCCGGAAGAATGCCTGCCCGCGGTCGGGCAGGGTGCTCTCGGCATCGAATGCCGCGAGGATCGCGATGATCTGGTCGCCATGCTCGCACCACTGGTGCATGCGCCGACGCGGGATTGTGTTGTCGCTGAACGGGCGTTCTCGCGTGCCCTGGCCGGCAGTTGCAATGTACCGCTCGCCGGATTCGCCGAACTGAGCGGCACGTGGTTGCGGTTGCGCGGGCTGGTGGGCGCCCCCGACGGATCCAGAATCGTGCGCGCAGAAACTGCCGGCGCTGCTGCCGAGGCGGAAGCCGTGGGCACAGCACTTGCCGACACACTCAAGCGTCAGGGGGCAGCGCAGATCCTCGCGGCGCTTGATTCGCGCACATGAGCGCTACCGGCCCGCTCGCCGGATGCGGCATTGTGGTGACCCGGCCCGCGGCACAGGCGATGCCCCTGGCCGAGGCTATCCGCGCGGCAGGCGGCCACGTTATTTTGTTTCCGGTGATCGAAATACTCGATACCACCGATACCCAGCCGCTGATCAAAGTCATCGACCGGCTCGAAACCTACAACCTTGCCATTTTCATCAGCCCGAACGCCGTGGAGCGGGCGATGCGCCAGATTACCGCGCGACGCACCTGGCCTCCGGGATTGCGCGCGGCGGCCATCGGCAAAGGCGGCGTCAAAGAACTCCAGCGTCTTGGCATCAACGAAGTCATTGCGCCGACGCAGTCATCTGACAGCGAGGGGTTGCTCGCCTTGCCGCAACTGCAGACGGTCGCCGGGCAGCGCGTCGTGATATTTCGTGGCGACGACGGGCGCGAATTGCTGGGTGACACATTGACCGCGCGCGGCGCGCAGGTCGAATATGTGGAGTGTTATCGCCGCGCGCGACCGCGTGCCGACGCCGCACCGCTGCTGAAAGCGTGGGCGCATCACGAGGTGCATGCGATTACCGTCACCAGTAGCGAGGGTTTGCGCAACCTGTTCGAAATGGTCGGCGAGCCTGGACTATCGTGGCTGCGCCGCACGCCGGTATTCGCGCCGCATCCGCGCATCGCCGCCGCCGCACGGGAACTGGGTTGCGAGCATGTCATCGAAAGTGCGCCGGGGGATACAGGGTTGATTGAAGCGCTGCAACAGTGGGCGGCGGTACGTTGAGAGGCAAATGACGCATGTTATTCTGCTCACATGAGTGACGCACAACACGAAACGGAAAGTATGCCGCCGGCAGCGCGGCAGACTGTTGCTGACTTTGCGGCAGGCCGTACGGTGCGCGACAGCCGCGGCGTAATCGTAAATCTGGCGCTGATTCTGGCGCTGGCTGCCTTGGCATTTTCCGGGTATCAATGGGTGCGCGACAGCGGCAATGATGCTGCCCTGCGCCTTGAGCTCGCCGGCCGGCTGGCCGACATGGAGACCCGCAACAGGGACGCTGCGTTGCGCGCGGATCAGGCGGCGGCGACGCTGAAGGAGGCGGAGATCAAGCTGGGCGTGCTGGAGGCAAAACTCGCTGAGTCGCAGAGCCAGCAAATTGCGCTCGAAGCGTTGTACCAGGAACTTTCGCGCAGTCGCGACGAATGGATCATTGCCGAGATTGAGCAATCCGTGCTGCTCGCCAGTCAGCAACTGCAGATCGCCGGCAATGTGCGTGCGGCACTGATTGGCCTGGAAAATGCCGAGACACGCCTGCAGCGCATGGAGCAACCGCGTTACGCTGCGTTGCGGCGGGTACTCAGCCGCGATATTGAGCGCCTCAAGGCGTTGCCGCTGATTGATGTTTATGGCGCCAGCGCCCGGATTGATGATGTGTTCGCCGCCATCGAAAAGCTGCCATTGGCAATGGACGCGCGTGCCCGTCCTGAAGCGCCGGCGTCCGCGCCGGTCGCAGCGGAGCCACCGGCATGGGAGCGCTTGTTGCGTGGCATGTGGCAGGAATTGCGCCAACTGGTGCGCGTGCAGCGCGTCGATCAGCAGGATGCCGGGCTGTTGGCGCCCGAACAGGCGTTTTTCCTGAGAGAAAACATGAAGCTGCGACTGTTGGGCGCGCGTGTTGCGTTATTGGTGCGCGATACGAAGAGTTATCAGGCGGATCTGCGCACCGCGCTGATCATGCTGGAGCGTCATTTTGACATTCGCGACAGCGCGGTGCTTGCGGCCGCAGCGACATTGCGCAAACTGCAGGCGGCGACGGTGCGGGTCGATGCGCCGGATTTGACGGATACGCTGGAGGCGCTGCGCAAGTTGCGCGTATCCCGCGCCAAAGCGCCGGCGTAGGCGGCCAGAGGTGAAGTACGCGCGCTGCACGCTGAACGATCGGAAAACAGGAGCCACATGCGCTGGTTGATCTGGATATTGCTGCTGTGCGCGCTTGCTGTCGGGCTGACACTGCTCGCGCAGATGAATACCGGTTATGTCCTGGTGGCTCTCCCAGGCCGGCGCATCGAACTGTCCCTGAATTTTGCGCTGATTCTGGCGCTGTCCGGTTTTGCGGCGTTCTACCTGCTGGTGCGGCTGCTGGTCACGATGGTCGAGTTGCCGGGTCGCGTGAAGCGCCTGCGTGAAGCGCGCCGCGGCGAAAAAGCGCATGACACACTGATTGAAGCGCTGCAGGACTATTTTGCCGGTCGCTACGGTCGCGCCGAGAATGCCGCCAATCGCGCCATGGAACTCGGTGCGCCGGTGCATGTGGGCGCGGTGATCGCGGCCCGTGCCGCGCATGAACTGCGTGCGCCGGAGCGCCGCGACGCGTATCTTGCCCGGCTCGTCTTTGATCCGGCCAAGCCGGATGCGGCGAAAGCGGTGAGCGAGGCGCGGATCCTGCTCGATGAACGGCGCCCCGAGGAAGCGCTCGCGGCTTTGGCTACCCTGCCGAAGAAGCACACCGCGGCGCTGCGGCTTGAACTGCGCGCCCGGCAGCGCGCCGGGCAGTGGGAGTTTGTGCCGGCATTAATCGACCAATTGGAAAAGCGCGACGTGTTCAGCGAGGAACGCGCGGATGCCGAACGTCGTCACGCGTACAGCCAGTGGATCGAACGCAAGGCGACCGACGCGGATTTGCTCAACGAAGTGTGGCGGCGGGTGCCGGAGCGCTACCGCAAGGACACCGCGGTGGCAGCGACGGCGGCGTCTGCATTCCATACGTTCGGTTTGTGCGGCGAAGCGCAAGCGATTATCGAGCGCAGCCTGGATGTTGAATGGGACAGCGGGCTGGTGAACCTCTATGGGGAATGCGGCGCACCGGAGACCGTGCGACAGATCGAACGGGCCGAGCGCTGGCTGAAGGATCATCGCGAAGATGGTTCGCTGCTGCTGGCGCTGGGGCGGTTGTGCGCACAGCAGCAATTGTGGGGCAAAGCGCAGAGCTATCTTGAAGCGAGCCTGTCGATAGAGCCCACTTATTCCGCGCATCTGGAGCTCGCGTGTCTGTATGACCGGATCGAACGTGCCGATGATGCGCGCCGCCACTATCGGGCCAGCCTGGAGCTGGCAGTGGGATTG
Organism: Betaproteobacteria bacterium; assembly: GCA_031404395.1. Taxonomy (GTDB): domain Bacteria; phylum Pseudomonadota; class Gammaproteobacteria; order Burkholderiales; family SG8-41. The sequence continues at coordinate 3,928 of JANNHN010000037.1, read as the reverse complement.
CTCAGCCGGATGAGCGGCGGGCGACGGCGGCGAACGTTCTGAGGAAATACTGAACAAGTGGGCTACGCCCCCGGGTTACGCTCCCTTGTTATCCCCCACTTCAGAGGAAGCGCTGATTAACTGAAACACTTAATCAGCGCTTCCCTACGTGCAGGTTCATGCGCCTGGCAGCAACGCCGGCGTGAAGGCATCGGCGTAGAAGGCCGATTCCGGCAGGCCGCAACGACTGCAGAAATCCCGGCGCGCCGCCTCGATCATTGCGGGTGCGCCGCAGGCATACACATCAAAGCCCGACAGATCGGGCAGATCTTCCATGACGGTGTGATGCACCAGGCCATGGCGTCCCGACCATCGATCTTCCGGCGCCGCATCCGACAGTACCGGGATGTAACGCAGACCGTGTTCGCGTTGCCAGCCCTGCGGCAGCTCGTCGAGATACAGATCCACCAGACGCTGTGCACCCCGGTACAGCGTCAGCGGACGCGGGATGCCCTGATGCAACGCGTGCTCGATAATCGCCTTGATCGGCGCGAAACCGGTGCCTCCGGCGAGCAGCACGACCGGCCGGTTGCTGTCCTCGCGCAGATAGAACGTGCCGAGCGGACCCTCGAAACGGAGGATGTCTTTTTCCTTCATCCGCGTAAATACGTGGGTGCTGAATGCGCCACCATAATTGCGCAGATGCAGTTCAAGCAAGTCATCGTCGTGCGGCGGATTGGCCATCGACAGGCTGCGCCGGGTGCCGTCTTTGAGCAGCACGTCGATGTACTGGCCGGCGAGAAACTGCAGGCGCTCGGCGGACGGCAGGCGCAGCCGGATACGCATCACATCCGGCGCGACCAGCGCCAGCGTTTGCACCCGGCACGGCAGTATCTTGACCGGGATGTCCTTGGCGGTCCCGATTTCGCGGCACTCGATCTGTAAATCGGTCAGCGGTTTGGCCTGGCAGAACAGCGCCATACCCAGCACACGTTCGGCCGGCGGCAGGGCAGTGTCCCGGGATTTGCCGTGATCCACCGTGCCCGCGATGATTTTTCCCTTGCAGGAACCGCAGGCGCCGTTGCGGCAGCCGTAGGGCAGCATGTAGCCCTCGCGCAATGCGGCCTCGAGTATGGATTCGCCGTCCTGCGCCTGTAATACATGGCCGCTCGGACTGAGAATGATTTGTCGTGACATGCCGGTCGTTCCGGAATTCAGGAGAGGATGGCTGAGCTAAAATAGGGCATTATGAAGCGCGACACGGACACCACATTATGAAACGTCTGCTGATCATCGGTTGCGGCGACGTGGGCCTGCGTGTTGCGTTACTGCTGCAATCGCGTTATCGCATTTACGCGCTGACCCATAGTACTGAACGGCTTGCCGAGTTGCGCGCACGCGGCCTGATCCCGCTCGCCGGCGACCTGGATCAAGCGGATACTCTGGCCGGTTTGGCGGGCCTTGCGCATGAGGTGATTCATCTTGCGCCGCCGCCCGGCAACGGTCGCGCTGACACCCGCACTGCGCATCTGATCGCGGCCCTCACGAGGGGCGGGAGTTTACCACAGCACTTTGTCTATATCAGCACGAGCGGGGTGTATGGTGATTGCGGCGGCGAGTGGGTTGATGAGACGCGTCCGCTGCGACCGCAGACCGATCGCGCGCAGCGGCGTGTCGATGCCGAGCAGCGGTTGCGGGACTGGGGCGCGCGGATGAGAGTGCGCGTCAGCATCCTTCGCGTACCGGGCATCTATGCCGCGGACCGTCTGCCTGTTGCGCGGATACGCCGCGGCACGCCGGCATTGCTGCCGCAGGACGATGGCTGGGTGAATCACGTACATGCCGATGATCTGGCGCGCATGGTGGTGGCGGCGCTGCGTCACGGGCAAGCCAATCGCAGTTACAACGCCAGTGACGATGCGCCGCAGAAGATGGGTGATTATTTCGACATGATTGCCGACCGCTTCCACCTGCCGCGGCCGCCGCGTGTGGCGCGCGATGGTGCGCAGATCGCGATCCCCGCAAATCTCTACTCGTTCATGAACGAGTCGCGGCAGTTGGTTAACCGGCGGATCAAGCAGGAGTTGCGCGTGCGGTTGCATTATCCGACGGTGCATGAAGGCATCGCTGCTGCCGCAGTTTTGCCGGAGTTCCCGCATGGACGCTGATCCCGATGTAGTCCTGCTGGTGTATTCCAGCCTGCCCGACGAACCGGCGGCCCGGCAACTGGCGCGGTTTCTGGTGGAGGCCCGGCTTGCAGCCTGCGTCAATGTACTGGCGCCATGCACGTCGGTATATCGCTGGCAGGGTAATCTGGAGCAAGTGACAGAAGTGCCGGTGCTGATCAAGACTACCGCGCGCCGTTATGCCGCACTCGAATCGGCAATGCGCGAGCGGCACCCTTACGAACTTCCGGAAATCGTTGCTGTCCCAGTGACGCACGGTTTGCCCGGCTATCTGGCCTGGGTCGCCGCCGAAACCACCTGAATCGGAGTCCTGCTTTCCCCATGTCCTTTCCTACGCATACGTTGCTACGTTGGTTGATATGGTGCTGCGTGTTCAGCTTGGGCGCGGTCCAGGCGGCCGAGCCGGAGTTGCTGGAGCCGGAGAAGGCTTTTGTGTTCAGCACACGGGTCGTCAGCCCCGGCGCCGTCGAAGTGCGCTACGTAATCGCCAAAGGCTATTACATGTACCGCGACAAGTTCCGCTTTACGCTGGAACCCGCGCTGTTGGCGGAATCCGGCCCGCAGTTGCCGCCGGGCAAGGTAACGAAAGACGAGTTTTTCGGTGAAATGCAGACTTATCGCAACGAAGTGCGCATCACGCTGCCTCTGCGCGGCGGGGCCGCGGTTGAGCGAGCGCTGCTGACTGCAGTGTCGCAGGGTTGCGCGGATATTGGCGTGTGTTACGTGCCGGTGGAGCAGAAAGCCGAATTGCGCCTGGCGTCGATTGGTGCGACGACCGGTGATTCCGGCGATGGCGCGCTGTCGCGCTTGTTCTCCGGCAGCGCTACTCTGCCCGCCGGTGCGTCAACCGCGAAGGGTGAAGATACGCTGATCTCCGAGCTGTTTCGCGGCGACACCTGGTTGCTGATCGCCAGTTTTTTCGGGTTTGGTTTGCTCCTGTCGTTCACGCCCTGCGTGCTGCCGATGGTGCCCATACTGTCGGGCATTATCGTCGGTCGCGGGCCGCACATGACGCGCGCCCATGGTTTGTTGTTGTCCGGGCTTTATGTGTTGGGTATGGCCGTCACTTATGCGCTGGCGGGCGTTGCTGCCGGCGTTTCCGGCACGCTGTTATCCGCGGCACTGCAGAATCCGTGGGTGCTCAGCGCCTTCGCGCTGGTGTTCGTGGTGCTGGCCTTGTCGATGTTCGGGTTCTACGAACTGCAACTGCCCACGGCGCTGCAATCACGGCTGGCTGATGCCAGCAATCGCCTGCATGGCGGGCACGTTGCCGGCGTGTTTGCGATGGGCGTGTTGTCGGCCCTGATTGTCGGGCCTTGTGTTGCGGCGCCGCTGGCGGGCGCTTTGCTCTACATCTCCCAGAGTGGTGACGGCGTGCTCGGCGGCAGCGCGCTGTTTGCGATGGCGCTGGGCATGGGTGTGCCGCTGCTGGTCGTCGGTGCGTCGGCGGGGGCGCTGATGCCCAAGGCCGGACCGTGGATGGAAACCATCAAACGGTTTTTCGGTGTGGTGCTGATTGCCGTAGCCATTTATCTGGTATCGCCGGTGATCCCGACATCCATGCAGATGTTTGCCTGGGCGGTATTGCTGATTGTCTGCGGCATCTACCTGCGGGCGATCGATCCGCTGCCGCCGGCAGCGCGGGGATTCGAGCGGTTCAGCAAGGGTGTCGGCATCATCACGCTGGTGGCGGGCGCTGCCTATCTGATCGGCGCGCTGTCGGGCGGCCGCGACGTACTGCAGCCGCTGTCCGGTCTGCGCGG
>JANNHN010000036.1:0-2463 GCA_031404395.1 Betaproteobacteria bacterium | reverse complement strand
ACGTGGGGGCGCGCTTTGGCGCCTTCGTTGAAATGGTCGAGATAATTCCAGCCGACGCAGAACACGTTTTTGCGCGGACGCGGAATCGGCGCGTGCAGCGTGGCCTTGGCAAACGCGCAATGCCCGGTTTTCACGCCGGCGACGGCTTTTTTAACCTGCGTGAGGCCCGCGCGCCCGGCAGCGATGAGCGAGATCATGTCGGCGGCGTCGAATGACAGTTTGACGCGCGCTTTTTTCGCCGCGGTGGCGAGGTCGATGATGCTGCCGTTGGCGGCAATCACCCCGATTTTTGCGGGCCCGCGCTTGGTCGCGGCATAGGTTACGAGCTTCATGTCATGCTCCTTGGGTGAGGTGTTTGAATTTTTCGGCGGCTTTGACCAGTTCCGCGCAAATGCCGGGTTCCCATGCCGAATGGCCGGCGTCCGGCACCACGATGTATTCCGCTTCAGGCCAGGCACGATGCAGATCATTGGCCGACAGGATGGGGCAGACGGCGTCGTAACGACCCTGCACGATGATGCCGGGTATGCGGCGGATGCCCCCGACGTTATCGAGCAGCGCATTCTCCGGCAGGAAAATGTCGTTGCTGAAATAGTGCGCCTCGATGCGCGCCAGTCCCAGCGCGACGACATCACCGGCGAAGTAAGCCACGGTTTCCGGGCTGGGCAGCAGCGTGGAGCAGGAGCCCTCGTAGGTGCTCCAGGCGCGCGCGGCGGGCATGTGCACCGCCGGATCGGGATCGGTCAGCCGGCGATGGTAGGCAGCGAGCAGATCGCCGCGCTCGGCTTCAGGTATCGGGTCGGCAAACGCGCGCCAGGCCTCCGGAAACAGATTGCGCAGACCGTAGAGAAACCAGTCGATTTCGCTTTTGCGGCACAGAAAAATTCCGCGCAGGATCAGTCCCGTGCAGCGCTGCGGATGGGTTTCGGCATAGGCCAGCGCCAGCGTGCTGCCCCACGATCCGCCGAACACCAGCCAGCGTTTGATGCCGAGGTGCGTGCGCAGTTTTTCAATGTCGCTGATCAGCAGCGGCGTGGTGTTGTCGGTGATCTCGCCCAGCGGCACCGAGCGGCCGGCGCCGCGCTGGTCGAAAATGACAATGCGGTAATGCGCGGGATCGAAAAAACGCCGGTGCGCGGGCGATGCGCCGGCGCCGGGGCCGCCGTGCAGGAAGACCACCGGCGCGCCGTGCGGATTGCCGCTTTCCTCGAAATACAGGCGATGCCTGCCGTCGAGTTCCAGCATGTCGGCGTTGTACGGCGCGAGCTCGGGATAGAGCGCGGTGCGGGGGGCGGTGACGTCCATTATCAGTGCAATATCAATCGTTACCTGGTTCACATCAGTGAATCAGGTCTGTTCTCACCCTCTCCCGGCGGGACAAGGGAACACTTGAAGCGGAGCAGAGGGCTGGGGTGAGGGACGAAGTGTTTTCGCCTCAAGCAAATATGAAACGCACAATGAAGAGGTTCGCGAAACTCAAACAGGGCTCGCAACATACCACAGCCGCGGCAGCGGCGGCGAACCGCTACGGTATAATCCCGCTCCCATATTGCCACGGCGCCGCGGTCGGAATTTCCGGCAGGCGGTTACACAAAATGCCTGACGAGCAGTTACGCAAAGCAGCCCTCGAATATCACCGCTTGCCGGTGCCCGGCAAGATTTCTGTTACGCCGACCAAGGGTCTGATCAACCAGCGCGATCTCTCGCTGGCTTACACGCCCGGCGTGGCCAAGGTATGCGAGGAAATTGCCGCCCGGCCTGGCGATGCCAGTCTCTACACCGCGCGCGGTAATCTGGTCGCAGTCATTACCAACGGCACGGCGGTACTGGGTCTGGGCAACATCGGCCCGTTGGCGGCAAAGCCGGTCATGGAAGGCAAGGCCGTGCTGTTCAAGAAGTTCGCCGGCATCGACGTATTTGATATCGAAATCAACGAGCTCGACCCGTACAAGCTGGTCGATATCATCGCCGCGCTGGAACCCACCTTCGGCGGCATCAATCTTGAAGACATCAAGGCGCCGGAGTGTTTTATCGTTGAGCGTGAGTTGCGCAAGCGTTGCAAGATTCCGGTGTTCCACGATGATCAGCACGGCACCGCAATCACCGTCAGCGCGGCGTTCATCAACGGCCTGAAAGTTGTCGGCAAGGATATCGGAAAAATCAAACTCGTAGTCTCGGGCGCGGGTGCCGCGGCGCTGGCCTGCCTCGACCTGCTGGTATCACTGGGACTGAAAAAGGAAAACATCACCGTCACCGACATCGCGGGCGTGGTTTACAAGGGCCGCAAGGAAGAGATGGACGACGAGAAGGCGCGTTATGCCGTCGACACCAAGGCGCGCAAGCTGGGCGACGTGATGGCCGGCGCCGACGCTTTTCTGGGCCTGTCCGCCGGCAAGGTGCTGAAACCCGAGATGGTCAAGCTGATGGCGGAACGGCCGCTGATTTTCGCGCTGGCCAATCCCG
>JANNHN010000035.1:0-1690 GCA_031404395.1 Betaproteobacteria bacterium | reverse complement strand
GCTGTGTTTCCTCGCCGGCGCGAATTCAATTTTCTACGGCGAGAAACTGCTGACCACCGGCAATCCGGATGTCGCGAATGATCAGGCGCTGTTTGCCCGGCTCGGGCTGAAGCCGCTGCAGAATCCGGCTTGACGTTCGCTTCATTCGCGAACACATCCGCGAACGATCCCGCGATGGCACTGCATACCGAGCTGGCCGCGGACCTGGCAGCACTGGAGACACGCGGGCTGCGCCGCACGCGCCGCGTGATGTCTTCGCCGCAGAGCGCGCGCGTGCATGTTGATGGACGAGAGTACGTCGCGTTCTGTTCCAACGATTATCTCGGCTTGGCCGCCGACCCACGCCTGGCGGCTGCCGCCCGGGCAGGCGTGGATCGATATGGCGTCGGCGCCGGCGCCTCGCATCTGATACTCGGGCACGGTGAGGCGCATCATGCGCTGGAGGCAGCGCTGGCGTCATTCACCGGTTTGCCGCGCGCGTTGCTGTTTTCCACCGGCTACATGGCCAACATGGGCATCGTCGGTGCGCTTGCCGGGCGTGGCGACGCCGTGTTTGCCGACCGTCTGAATCACGCTTCGCTGAACGACGCCGTGCTGGTGTCACGCGCGGCGTTCAAGCGCTATGCGCATGGCGACATGGCGGCTTTGGCGCGGCTGCTGGAAACTACCAGGGTGCGCCGCCGGCTGGTGATTACTGATGCCGTGTTTTCGATGGACGGCGATCTGGCGCCGGTACCCGAACTGGTTGCGCTGTGCGAACAATACGATGCGTATCTGGTGCTTGATGACGCGCACGGTTTCGGCGTGCTGGGCGCGGGCGGGCGGGGCGTGCTCGAACATTTTACTGTTTCATCACCGCGCATTATTTACATGGCCACGCTGGGCAAAGCTGCCGGCGTGTCCGGCGCTTTTGTTGCCGGTGATGCCACGGTAATCGAGACGCTGATCCAGCGTGCGCGGTCGTACATCTACACCACCGCCACGCCGCCGCTGCTGGCGCAGGCACTGCTGGCGAGTCTGCCATTGATTGCGGAGGAGAGCTGGCGCCGCGATCGGCTGCGTGAACTGGTCACACAATTAAAACAGCAGTTGACGGGATTTCCGCTGCAGCTGATGCCCTCGATTACACCCATCCAGCCGCTGCTTGCAGGCGGTAACGACGCGGCGCTGGATTTATCCGCGCATCTCGCGTCCCAGGGACTGCTGGTGCCTGCTATACGACCGCCGACCGTGCCGCAAGGTACTGCGCGCCTGCGTATTTCGCTGTCGGCAGCACATACCGCCGATGATGTTGCGCTGCTCACCGCGGCGCTGCGGGCAGGCGCATGACGCGCAAGCCCGCGCTGGTGCTGGTGCATGGCTGGGGCATGCACTGCGACATCTGGGCGGACCTGGCAGCGCGCCTGGTCAATACGTTTGATGTGTCGGCGCCGGATTTGCCCGGACACGGTGATGCGCCGGGGAGTGCCGCCGGTGAGTTCGCTGCCATGGTTGATGATCTGGCCGCACACGCGCCGGCGCGCTGTGCAGTGGCGGGCTGGTCGCTGGGCGGCCAGATTGCGCTCGAGTGGGCGCGCCGTTATCCGCAGCAGGTGAGTCACTTGTTGCTGCTCGCGACCACCCCGGTGTTCGTTACCAGGGCGGATTGGCCGCACGGCATGGCCGCTGCCCTTGTGCGCGATTTTGCCGG
>JANNHN010000034.1:0-4603 GCA_031404395.1 Betaproteobacteria bacterium | reverse complement strand
CCTCGTTAAAGCACCGGTCTTCGCTTTCTTCATTGCGGTCATCGGCTGCATGCACGGACTCCGGGTGAGCGGCTCGGCGGAAAGTGTCGGCCGCGAGACCACCCGCGCCGTGGTGAAATCGATTTTCATGGTGCTCGTGCTTGACGCATTTTTCTCCATCCTGTTCGAAAAGCTCGGCGTATGAATACCCGGGCCAGGACGCATGCCGAGCCGATCCTGTCCGCGCGGAGTATCGTCAACCGGTTCGGCAAGCAGGTGGTGCACGACAAGTTGAGCCTCGATATCGTGCCCGGCGAAATCATCGGCATCGCCGGCGGTTCGGGTTCCGGCAAGTCGGTGCTGTTGAAAACCCTCGTTGGCCTGCGCCAACCGGATGCCGGCGAGGTTCTCCTCAACGGCAAGGCGGTTCAATCCATCGGCGCGACGGAGAAAGCCTCCCTCATCGGCGTGCTGTTTCAGCAGGGCGCATTGTTTTCCTCGCTGTCAGTGGCGCAAAACATCATGCTGCCGATGCGCGAACATACGACGCTGCCGCCCGGGGAGCAGGCGGAGATCGCGGCGATGAAACTCGCACTTGCCGGTTTGCCGGCGGACACCGGCGTCAAGCTTCCCGCCGCGCTGTCCGGCGGCATGGTGAAACGCGCTGCGTTCGCGCGAGCGCTCGCGCTCGACCCGAAGATCCTGTTTCTTGACGAACCGACTTCCGATCTCGACCCGATCGCCGCCAGCGGCATCGACGCGCTGATCCGGCAGTTGAACGACAGCCTCGGCGTGACCGTCGTCATCATCACGCACGACCTCACGACCCTCTTTACCGTCTGCGGTCGCATCGCCGTGCTGGTTGACCGGAAAGTAACCGTCGACACGGCGGACAAGCTGATGAAGTCCAACCATCCGTGGATACACGATTTTTTTCACGGCCCGCGCGCAGAAAGCGCAGTGAAAGCAAGGAAAACAAGCCATGGAGACTGACAAGCACTATTTCTTCGAGGGATTGTTCATCATCGTGTTCTCGGTTGCAGCGGCATTTTTTGCCGTGTGGCTGGGAAGCCCCGGCCGCCATGACGATGTGTTGTACCGCATCCATTTCCCCGACTCGGTCAGCGGGCTCACCGCCGGTGATTCAGTAAAATTCCGCGGCATTGATATCGGCACGGTCAAATCCATGAGCATCGATCCCGACAATACACGCCTGGTGCTGGTGGAGGTGAGGTTGCGCAAGGAAACGCCGGTCAAGACCGACACCCGTGCGAGCCTCGCGCTGAAAGGCATCACCGGTGTCGTCTTTATCGAATTGAACGGCGGCGACCCGGCGGCCAAGACCTTGCTGGAGGTCACGCCCCCGGACAAGGTCCCTGAGATTCCCTTCGAGAAATCCGCCTTCCAGGCCATGCTGGACAACCTGCCGAAGGTGGTCGCGAAATTCTCCGCACTTGAGGACCAGGTCAAGAAAGTCGTGACGGGCGTCGGCGCGTTGACGGACAAGGTCAAGGACAACCCTTCCCTGCTCCTCAGACGCCCGAAGGAAAACACTGCTGCTCAATGATGTAGTGATGGAGCGCCACAGGTCAGAACGCCATGGTCAGAGCCAGCATTGTTTTCGTGGCGGAAAAGAATGTTTACTCTGACCCTGATGGGCCACTGGGTGGCGGGCTCGGGCGGACGTTCGCGTACCCCATGGGTATCATTTAGCCGGTCTCGCCGAAAAGTAAATGCCCATGACTTTCAGCATTTTTTTCTGTCGATCCAGGAGTTGGCTCTGTGGTGTGCTGCAGCTGGAGTTGCTGAAAGAGCCGTCAACTTTTGTCCAGTCCTTCCCGGGCGAGAATTGCGCGCACTGCGTTTTGCCATCCAGTGCACTGTCCCAGAGATACCAGGGTGCAGATTCTGCGGCAGCAGCGGCCGCAGCAGACAAAATCAGAATGACCGGAACGGCAGGTTTGGTGTTCATCTTGCGTCCTCCTTGGCGGGACGTTGAACGAACCCCTGTCATGCGTGTTCTTGTTTCGGCCAATCTATCAAGCCGAACGCTTGCGGATAAGGGCAAATTGCACATATCACCATGTGTCGTGGGGCGGCTCCTGCTGATTCCCGGGACAAAACAGGAAAAATCAGGGCAAAACATCACTCCTGAATTCCGCTCCCGTTGGCCTCCCCGGCGTTCCGGCAGGCCCGGTTTGGTGCAAAATGCGGTTGCGGACGCCGTCAACCGCGTGACCTGAACGCCGCATACCAAAAGGCGGCGAGGTTCCGCTGATCTCATTCGGGGAGGTACACATGCACTACTTCAAAGCCACCACGCTCGCGCTGATCGCCGTCGCGTCCTTTGCCGCGATCAACAGCGCCGCCGCACAGTATCCGACCAAGCCCATCCAGTTCGTGATTCCGTTCGCGGCGGGCGGCGACTCCGACCTCTCGGGCCGCAACATCGCGCAGGTGGCACCGAAATACCTCCCCAACAAGGTAGCCATCGTGTCGGTGAACCGCGTCGGCGCGTCCGGCGCGATCGGCGCGAACGTGGTGAGAAATGCCATACCCGACGGCTACACGCTGCTGGTCGCGCGCATCGCATCGCCACGCACGCGATCCTGCCGGCGATCGATTCCAAACTGAGTTACAAATGGAACGAGTTCACGATGCTCTCGCTGATCGAGCTCAATCCGTACATCTGCTTCGTCAAGACCGAGTCGCCTTATCGCACCGCAGCGGACCTGATGGACACGATCCGCAAGCAGCCCGGCAAGCTCAACTTCTCGACCTCCGGCGTCGCCACCAGCCAGAACATGGCGGCCCAGTACTGGATGACCCTCGCCAAACTGACCAAGGATCACGCAGTCGGCATACACTACAAGGGCGGCGGCGAGGTCACCGTCGCGGTGTTGGGGGGCCAGGTCGATTTCGCCTGCAACAACGCGCCCACTGTAATCCCTCAGGTGAAAGCGAACCGGTTACGCGCGCTGTTCGTGACGCCGACCCGGATCGACGACCTGCCCGGCGTGCCAAGCGCGCGCGAGGCGGGCTATCCGGACATGGAGAAAATTGTCGGATGGACGGCACTGATGGGGCCGGCCGGGATGTCCAAGCCGGCCGTCGATACGTGGGTCAAGGTGTTCGCGCAGCTCGCCAGGGATCCGGACTGGCAGGCCGGCAACGCGCGCATCGGCGGCATTGCCGCGATCCGGCCGCCGAAGGAGAGCTATCAATTCGTGCGCGAGCAGTTCGAGCTCTACAGCGGGCTGGCCACCGCGCTCGGCATCCGGCAGTAATTATTGAGCTTTTCATAATTGACGACAAACCACCGCCGTTCGCCCTGAGCTTGTCGAAGGGCAGCAGGGCTTCGACAGGCTCAGCCTGAACGGTGTCATGTATTTTGAAAACATCAATAATTAAAGAGGCTCTCCCCGAAGATGCGCGTGCGGCCCTGGCGGTCGCACCGCATCGGGTGTTCAGAGCGCCTGACAGAATGACTATTCCGGCGAATCCCTTGTGAGCATGGATACCCCCACCAGTCCCAAGACGCAGATCGATGCGCTGCTGCTCAAACTCCCCGGTGTCAGCGCCAGAAAAATAAACGGTCTGGATGCCTACTTCGTCAGCGACAAAATGTTCGCGTGCATCAGCGGCAGCGGCATCGGCCTGCGCCTGCCCGCCGCCGTGGCGACGGAGCTGCATTTCTCCCGGGACAACATCAGCCCGTTTCAGCCCGGCGGCATCGCCGCGACGCGGGAATGGATACAGATTGACCGTGCCGATGCCGCCGATTATGAGAAGGATCTCGAGCTGTTTCAGGCTTCGCTCGAGTTTGTGAAAGCCGCGCGGTCCCGCTAGTCCGGGTGGAGTAACCCCGGTCATGAGCGCCGGGGCCCGGGCGTGCGTACAATAGGACTTATGTTCAGTGCCAGCCCCTCCAGATGCTGTCGCGACCTGCACCGGGCCAACGATGATTAGCGGCAGGCGCCGATGGCTGGTCATGGCGTGGCTGACGCTGGCCGGTGGTTATGCCGTGCCGCCGGATGCCTGTGCAGCAACGCCCCGGTCCGGCGCTGCGGCGGACACCCGTGCAGCGCTACCCCGACTCAATTCCTTCAGCGAGCTGCAGAGTTATTTGCTGGCTCAAGAGACCAGCCTTGATCGATTCAGGCTGCGCGGCCCCTTTGCGGTGGCCGTGCAGAAAGGCCGCTATATGCGTCTGTCGGAAAATGTGCGCATCCGCGCGGATTTGTATCTGGCTTCGCCTGCCGAAAAAGCACCGCTGGTTATTTTCCTGCATGGCCATGACGTCTCGAAGGAAGCCCACTCCCGGCAGGCCATGCATCTGGCATCGTGGGGCATGCATGCCCTGGCCGTGCAGTTGTCAAAAACCGGGCCGTGGGATAACAACGGCAGAACCCTGGCCAGGATAGTCCATCTGATTCACCGCTCGCCGGGCGTCATCAACAGCCGCATTGACGTGAACAGGATCATTCTCGTCGGACATTCGTTTGGCGGTTACGCAGTGACTGTGGCGATGGCGCAAGGCGCTCCCGTCGCGGGCGGCATCCTGCTTGATCCGGCGTTGTTCGGCAATGCCTCGCCCGACTTTCTGCAGAAAATCAACAAGCCC
>JANNHN010000033.1:0-1798 GCA_031404395.1 Betaproteobacteria bacterium | reverse complement strand
TAGACGTGATGCACATGGAAATTCTTCCATACCGTCATCAGCCGCCGCACGCCGCGGCGGAAATTGCCGGCGTCGGTCGCCAGCACTGCGGCATTGATGGCCCCGGCCGACGTGCCGCAGATGATCGGAAACGGGTTGGTGACATTTTTGGGCACGATTTCATAGAGCGCACGCAGCACCCCCACCTGATAGGCGGCGCGGGCGCCGCCGCCGGTCATGATCAGGCCGACGATGGGTTTATGTGGTGCGGGGTCGCTGGGCATGGGTGCAGGTCTTATTATCAGCGTGACGACAGCATACGCCCAGGACTTATCAGCGGCCAAAACAAACTGCAGTGGAGCCGATTGACGACCGCTTGCGGCGCTGTGCCTGTCAGGATCATGTCCGGTTCAGCATCCGGCACAGACTGTAGAGCATGCCCGCCGTGGCGCCCCAGATATAACGCCCTTCCCAGGGGATCGCCAGGTAGTGGCGATGACGGCCGCGGAAATGATATTCGCGACGCTGGTAGTTGGCGGCGTCGAGAAAATGCGCCAGCGGGGCCTCGAATATATCGGCCACCTCGAACGCGTCGGGCACCACATTGAACGGCGGCTCGATCCAGCCGACGACCGGCGTAATGCGGAAGCCCGACGGGATTTCATAACCCGGCAGACGGCCGAGCAGTATCACGCGATCAGCGGCCAGCCCGATCTCTTCCGCCGTTTCACGCAGCGCTGTGGCTTCACGATCGGCATCGTCGGGCTCGACCCGCCCCCCGGGAAAACTCACCTGTCCGCCGTGATCGCGCAGATGTTCGGTACGCTGCGTCAGCAGCACCTGCACCCCGGCGGGACGATTAACCAGCGGCACCAGCACCGCGGCTTCGGTCACATGCACGCCTTCCCGCAGCGCAATCCGGTGCAAATCATCCTGTTCGTGTTCCAGCGCCGGCAGCCTGAGCCGCTCGGCAATCAGCTCACGCGATGGCAGGAATAGCCGGCGGGTTTCAGATGTTAACGGAGCTGAAGCCAAGGTTGTAGTTGATAGCCATTGATTTAAAAGGGATATTACATTCCCGCGGATATGCTGTCATGTCTCGTTGCGCAGCGTATCCAATACTTGAGCTATTGACCCGCTTCGGCTTAGACTGACATGCGATTTTCCACTTAACCTGTTGAGGAGCACACCATGAAGCTAGGAACCATGATACTTGCAGCAACGCTGGCGCTGGCCAGCAGCACCGTATTTGCCAGCAGCTGCCCCAAACACATGAAAGCGATAGACGCAGCCTTGCCGAATGCGAAGCTCAGTGCCGCACAGATGACGGACGTGAAAAAATTACGCGCCGACGGGGAAACCTTCCACAAGGCCGGCAAACATGCCGAGTCCATGGAAGCACTGACCAAGGCCGAAAAACTGCTCGGCATTTAACCCGGCCTTCCGGCTGTTTCAGGAATCCCCGCCTGGCGCGGGGATTTTTTTGTACGCCACGACGTCGCCCAGCCGGATCACGCCGCCGGCAATGACCCGCGCGACGATGCCGCCATGGCCGCGCATCGCGTTATAGCCGCCCGCCCCCAGCGCCTCTTCCATCCGCGAGCAGGGTTCGCACAGCCCGGTCCCCTCGAACAACACACCGTCGATGTCGAACTGCGCATCATGCAGCGCCAGCAGATTGATGCCCGACACCACGAGATTGCGCCGCACCAGCGCAGGCTCGACGGCATCGCGGCCGAGCAGCGCGGCCACCGCAGCAAGATGTTCGCGCTGGATCAGCGTGACCTGGCGCTGGCCGCCGGCATGCTGCGCGCTGCGG
>JANNHN010000032.1:0-1628 GCA_031404395.1 Betaproteobacteria bacterium | reverse complement strand
ACCCATGCGCGTACCGACTGCAGCGCTCCCGGCAGTTTTGACGGATCAGTGCCGCCGGCCTGCGCCATGTCCGCCCGTCCGCCGCCTTTGCCGCCGACCTGCAACGCCACATGGTTGACCAGTTCGCCGGCCTTGACCTTGCCGGTGAGGTCGGCAGTGACGCCGGCGATCAATGTCACCTTGCCGCCTTCGACCGCTGCCAGCACAATGGCCGCACTTTTCAGCTTGTCTTTCAGTTTGTCCATGCCCTCGCGCAGTGCCTTCGAGTCCGCGCCGTCCATGGCTGCGGCCAGCACTTGTACCACTTTCCCGTCCTTGCCTTTGACTGCAACCGCCTGCGTCGCCAGATCGTCGCCCTGACTGGATGCGAGTTTCGACTTCAGCCGCGCCAGTTCTTTTTCCAGATTGCGCACGTTGTCGATGATCTGGGTGATCTTCTGCCCGATTTCCTGCGGTGAGGTGCGCAGCGCGGCGGCCGCGCCGGCGAGTTTCTGCTCCTGCGCCTGCACATAAGCCAGCGCACGGTCTCCGGTAGTCGCCTCGATGCGGCGTATGCCGGCAGCAACGCCGCCTTCGGATATCACTTTGAAAAATCCAATGTCACCGGTGCGTTTGACATGGGTGCCGCCGCACAACTCGCGCGAGCTGCCAATATCGAGTACCCGCACCTCATCGCCGTATTTCTCGCCAAACAGCGCCATCGCGCCATGCTTTACTGCATCATCGAATTTCATGACGCGCGCAACGGTCGCGGCGTTGGCAAGAATTTCGGCATTGACCATGGCTTCAACGCGATGCAATTCGTCTGCGTTCATCGGCGAGTCGTGCGAAAAATCAAAGCGCGTTTTATCGGCATCGACCAGCGAGCCCTTCTGCTGCACATGCGATCCCAGTACTTCACGCAACGCCTTGTGCATCAGGTGGGTGGCCGAATGATTGCGCATGGTGCGCGCGCGGCGCACTGCATCGACCCGCGCCGCGACCTTGTCGCCGACATTCAGCGTGCCGGTTTCGAGCCTGCCGTGGTGACCGAATACGTCGGACTGGATTTTCAGGGTGTCGGCTGCTGCAAACGTGCCATGGTCGCCGGCCAGTTCGCCGGCGTCACCGGCCTGACCGCCGGATTCGGCGTAGAACGGCGTGCGATCCAGCACGATGACTGCAGATTCACCGGCATGCACGGAGGTTACCGCGCTGCCGTCGCGATAAATCGCAATGACCTGCGCCTCGTCCATCGCCAGCGTGTCGTAGCCTTGAAATTCAGTCTTGGCGCCCTTGTATTCAACGGCGGCGCCCATCTGGAACCTGGACGCGGCGCGCGCGCGTTCCCGCTGGCGCTCCATTGCCGCTTCGAAGCCGGCGTAGTCCATACGCACATTGCGTTCGCGTGCGATGTCCGCTGTCAGATCGACCGGGAAACCATAAGTGTCATACAACTGGAATACCGTTTCGCCGTCGAGCATCTTGTCTTCGCGTGTCAGCGCGACTTCGAGCACTTTCATGCCGTTTTCCAGTGTCTCGGCGAAGCGCTCCTCTTCCTGCTTCAGCACCTGCATCACGCGATCCTGCGCTTTCGGCAACTCGGGATAGGCCGCGCCCATGGCTTTGGACAGGTCCGGCACCACTTT
>JANNHN010000031.1:0-2689 GCA_031404395.1 Betaproteobacteria bacterium | reverse complement strand
TTTTTCAAGATGTTGTGCCAGCGCCTGCGCGCAGTGCAGTGCGTGTTCGCGCGGCGATACGCCGGCCTGCGCCTGCCGCCAGTCGGGGCTGGGCACCTGCACGCTGTGGCGCAGCAGCGGCGCGTAGGTGTCCTTGAACAGCGCGACGTCGGTGACCGACAGCGCGCCCAGGGTTTCGCCGTGATAACCGCCGGCGAGACTGATGAACTCCATTTTTCCGGTGCGATCGTTGTTGTGCCAATAATGAAAGCTCATTTTCAGCGCGATTTCTACCGCCGATGCGCCGTCGCTGCCGTAAAAACAATGACCCAGTGCGTTGCCGGTCAATGCGGACAGGCGTTCAGAGAGTTCCACTACCGGTTCGTGGGTAAAGCCGGCGAGCAGCACATGCTCCAGCCGTTGCAACTGGTCAATCAGCGCGGCATTGATGCGCGGCTCGGCGTGGCCGAACAGGTTGACCCACCAGGAACTGACGGCATCGAGGTAACGCCGGCCGTCAAAGTCATACAGCCAGCAACCCTGCGCGCGGGCGATCGGCACGACAGGCAGCGTCTCGTGCTGCTTCATCTGCGTGCAGGGATGCCACACCGCGGCGCGGCTGCGTTCTAGCAGCAGACTGTTGCGAGTGCTAGTTTGCATTGCGGTACCGCTTTGTCGAATACTCGGTCACGTTCAACCGATGCGCGTTGCAGCCGTTAAGCAATATATGCGGTGTGGCGGCATGAAGCGGTGCCGCCGTGGCACCGGATTTGCTCTGAATGTTTTCTGTCGTGATTGTTGCAGTTTAACAGCACACTGGGAGATGTTTGACATGCAGATTCTCGAACGCATCGAAGACCAGATGTCCGCCACCGGCCTGCCGCTGGTCGGTGTCACCCTCGCCGCGGTGCCGTGCCCCGACACACCGGTGATCCTGACGCTGCACTGGCACGGCTTTATCAGGCAAAAGCTCGTCGATCTGGAAGAGGCTGAGGTCGTTTCGTACTCACCGATACCAAGTTCGTCGCTGCAACTGAATGAACGCTGGCGCGAGCTGGTTGCGGTGGATCACGCGGCCATGGAAGCAGCATGGGCGCTGGGCGCATGGGATGTGGCGCGCGCGGAACGGCCTGGATGCCTGCGGCGCGGCGCGGATGCGACCGAAGCGCTCGAATGCCTGCAGGCGTTCGGCGCTTATCCGCAGACCATCAATGGCAACCAGGTTGCTGTGTCGGACGCACCCGACAGCGACGATCTGGTGGAACTCGCCGCAGCGCGCGGCTATTTGATGTGGATGTTTCGCCCGGTGCGTGGCGGTATCTGGAAGGAATACGCGGACGATGCCACGCTGTCCGCAGAGGGGCGGCGCGCGCTGCCTTGTCCGCTGGCGCCGGTACCGCCAGCCTGTATAGGCAAGCGCAAAACGGTTTATCGTTTTGGTGTGCCCAAGCATCGCGTCTTGCCGGGGCCGCACCCCGGAAAATATTATAACTAATTGATTTAATTAGTATTTTTTAGTAAGCGATTACTTACATCACGAGCGGGCCGCTGGCCGGCCCTCTTGTAATCCCCCCTGTACGCCCCTATTATTAGCACTCGCTTGAGTTGAGTGCTAACAAGCTCGCTCGCGGTTCGTCTGGTTACTCTGATTATTCAACTGATTTTTGAGGAGATGCACCCATGAAGATTCGTCCGTTGCACGACCGCATTATCGTGAAGCGGCTGGAAGAAGAGCGCAAAACTGCTTCCGGTATCGTAATTCCTGACACCGCTGCTGAAAAGCCGGATCAGGGTGAAGTCAAAGCCATCGGCAAAGGCAAGAAAACCGACGACGGCAAGATCATTCCGCTCGACGTCAAAGTTGGCGACCGTGTGCTTTTCGGCAAATATTCCGGCCAGACCGTCAAAGTAGAAGGTGACGAGCTGCTGGTCATGCGCGAAGAAGACATCATGGGCGTCGTCGAGTAACCCACAAAGAATATCCAGGAGATTTCAAATGGCAGCTAAAGACGTCAAATTCCACGAGTCGGCACGGCAAAAAATTGTCGCCGGCGTCAACATTCTGGCCGATGCGGTCAAAGTGACTCTGGGCCCGAAAGGCCGCAACGTAGTGCTTGAGCGCAGCTTCGGCGCCCCCACCGTCACTAAAGACGGCGTGTCGGTCGCGAAGGAAATCGAGCTCAAGGACAGGTTCGAAAACATGGGCGCGCAGATGGTGAAAGAAGTCGCTTCCAAAACTTCTGACATCGCCGGCGACGGCACCACCACCGCCACCGTACTGGCGCAGGCCATCGTGCAGGAAGGCATGAAATATGTCACCGCCGGCATGAACCCGATGGATCTGAAGCGCGGCATCGACAAGGCGGTCACCGCCACCGTCGCTGAGCTGAAGAAACTTTCCAAGCCCTGCACCACCAGCAAGGAAATCGCGCAGGTCGGTTCGATCTCGGCCAATGCTGACGCTGAAATCGGCAAGATCATTGCCGACGCGATGGACAAGGTCGGCAAGGAAGGCGTGATCACCGTCGAAGACGGCTCGGGCCTGGAAAGCGAACTGGAAGTGGTCGAAGGCATGCAGTTCGACCGCGGCTACCTCTCGCCGTACTTCATCAACAATGCCGAGAAACAGCATGCGCTGCTCGAGACCCCTTACGTGCTGCTGCACGACAAGAAAATCTCGAACATCCGTGACCTGCTGCCGCTGCTCGAA
>JANNHN010000030.1:0-4686 GCA_031404395.1 Betaproteobacteria bacterium | reverse complement strand
GTTCCTGATTCCGACTGCCGAAGTGCCGGTGACCAACATTGTGCGTGGTGAAATTCTCGCCGGCGCACAGCTGCCGATGAAGTTCGTCTGCCATACGCCGTGTTTCCGCCGCGAGGCCGGCTCTTACGGCAAGGACACCCGTGGCATGATCCGCCAGCACCAGTTTGACAAGGTGGAACTGGTGCAGATTATCCACCCCGAGCAGTCCTATGCCGGGCTGGAAGAACTGACGGGTCACGCCGAAATCATCCTCAAAAAACTCGGCCTGCCGTATCGCGTGATGACGCTGTGCGCCGGCGACATGGGTTTCTCGGCGGCCAAGACCTACGACATCGAAGTCTGGCTGCCGGGGCAGAATGCCTATCGCGAAATCTCTTCCTGCAGCAATTTCGAGAGCTTCCAGGCGCGGCGCATGCAGGCGCGGTTCCGCAACGACAAAAACAAGACGGAACTGGTGCATACGCTGAACGGATCGGGGCTGGCGGTCGGCCGCACGCTGGTCGCGGTGCTGGAAAACTACCAGCGCGCCGACGGCGGGGTGGATATCCCGGCAGTGTTGCAGCCATACATGGGCGGGCTGAAGTCACTGCAACCGGTGCGCTAGATCAGCAGCGCTGGTAGAATGCGGCCCCTTGCGACAGAGTAAAAGTCACTGGAGAGGTGGCAGAGTGGTTGAATGTACCGGTCTCGAAAACCGGAATACGCGCAAGCGTATCGTGAGTTCGAATCTCACCCTCTCCGCCAGATAAAAACGGCCCCGTTCGGGGCCGTTTTTATCTGGCAAGTGCGGTGTGTGGACGAAGCCGCCGGGTTCGACCAGCGACACGCGGTGCGTGTCGCGCAGGACGCCGCACAACGCGCGGCGGTCCCGCGCAGCAGCGCGGGATGACGGGATCGCCGTAAGGCGAGACCGGCACAATCCCACCCGCACGCATCGCCGCAGGCGCAGTGCCGTGTTGATGTCTGGAAGCCGGGATTGCAACGTAACTAATTGTTTTTATTTAAGTTTTGTGTATCTCTGCGCGTGCCCCAAATACGCTGAAGTAAGCCTGCTGTAAGACATGGGAATTAAAGTGTCACCGCGCAGTGACTTACACAGGAGCAGACACCATGGGCAGAGGGCGCATCAAGGCAGAACCGGGCGATCCTGACCATTCCATCGCAGCGCGCATCCGCACCGCCATGACCGCGTGCGGCATGAAGTCCGTGGCCGAACTTGGCCGGCGCGTCGGATTGCCCCGCCAAACGGTGCATCGCTGGATCAACGGCGACACCAAAAACATGACCCACGAAAATCTCTACAAAGTTGCCGATGCGCTGCAGGTGCGTGCGCGTTGGCTGGCCGTCGGCGATACGGCACCGTCGCAGATTGATCTGGGTGACGGCGATGTCGTTGGTTTGATCGGAACCTACGAGGCCATGCCGGCAGCGGCTCGCGAACAATGGCTGGCCATCGGCCGCACATTGCTGTCCATGCATACGGTGGGCAAAGGCACGGTGGTTGATCTGTATCCGAATCTGCCGCCGCCACACGCGGGCAGCACTGCATCGCCCCAGGTCCAGGCGCATGACCCGGTCAGGCGTACTTCCTCCTCGTAATTGCCGGCGCATTCCTGCGTTGGCCTGACAATCCCGCGTTATAAGTCCATCGGCGTGATGCGCGCTGCAGGTTGAGCGCGTACACTCCACTGATGTTCCATCTGATATTCATGATCCGCCAGGGCGCGGTGCCTGCGCTGTTGCTTGCGATGGCTGTGGTCAGCCATGCGGCAGCGCCGGCCGAACTCAAGCCCGGGATGCAGGATTTCGTGCAGGAGATGGTCGAGCGCCACGGCTTCGAGCGGCGTCCGCTGGAGCGGGCGTTGCGCCTGAGCCAGTTTCAGGATGCCATTATTCGCGCCATGGATGCGCCGTCCACGGCGTTGCCGTGGCATGAATTCCGCCTGCGCTATATCGACGATGCGCGCATCACCGGGGGTCTCCGTTTCTGGGAAGCACATGCGCTGACCCTGGAGCGTGCCGCTGCGGAGTTTCAGGTGGATCCGGAGGTCATCGTCGCCACCATCGGCGTCGAAACCCTGTTCGGTCGCCGCACCGGTACTGTGAATGTGTTCGATGCGCTGGTGACGCTGGCCTTCGGTTATCCGCGGCGTGCGGCGTTTTTTCGCGGCGAGCTGGAACAGTTCTTGTTGATGACGCGGGAAACCGGGCTGAACCTGACTGCAGTCAAGGGCTCCTTTGCCGGCGCCATCGGTATTCCCCAGTTTTTGCCGAGCAGCTACCGCAAATACGCGGTGGATTTTGACGGTGACGGCCGGCGTGACCTGCGCGGCGCGGCCGACGCCATCGGCAGCGTGGCCAATTATTATCGCCAGTTTGGCTGGAAAGCGGGCGCCACGGTTGCGGTTGCGGTGGATGTCGGTGAGATTGCGATCAATGCGCTGCTGGGCGCGGGAATTGCGCCGCATACGCTGGTTGCGGAGTTCCGCAAGCGCGGTGTCGTGCCGCTGGAACCGGTGGCTGATGATGTCATGGCCGCGCTGATCATGGTCGAGACCGAAAGCGGGCCACGCTATTTTCTGGGGCTCAATAATTTTTATGTGATCACGCGCTACAACCGCAGCATCAACTACGCGATGGTGGTGCGTGAACTGGCGGCAACGCTGCGCCAGCGGCGTGCTGCGGCAACGGCGGCGCAATAGCTGGTTTCCGGATTTCCCGGGTCAGCCTGAAATTACGTAACAGCCTCGCGCGGAAACGCCACCAGATGGTCGAGTTCGAGGCGGATGCCGATTTTCTCGCCGATGGCGTGATTGTGGTGGCTGGGCACCAGCGAATACACCTGACCGCCGTCCGGTAACTGCAAGGTGTAGAGAAATGCCGCGCCGCGGAATGCCTTGTGCAGCACTTTGGCCTGCAGCGGGCTGGCATCGTCATGCAGCACGTCGTCGGGCCGCAGCAATACATCAACCACGGTGCCCGCGGGCCAGCCCGGCACCTGATCCGGCATGAATACGCCGAGTTCGACGCGGATCTGCCCGTCGGCGAGCACTGTGCCCGGCAGGAACAAGCCGGCGCCGATGAAATTGGCGGCGTAACGCGTCCGCGGTTCGTGGTACAGACGGTAAGGCGTATCCCATTGTTCAATGCGGCCGTCTTTCATGATGCCGACCATGTCGGCAATGTTGAAGGCTTCGTTCTGGTCGTGCGTGACCAGTACCGCGGTGATTTTTTCCTGCTTGAGTATGTCGCGCACCTCGATGCTCAGGCGCTCGCGCATTTCAACGTCCAGATTGGAGAAGGGCTCGTCGAGCAGCAGCAGGCGCGGACGCGGCGCCAAGGCGCGGGCCAGCGCCACGCGCTGTTGCTGGCCGCCCGACAATTCCTGGGGATATTTGGCGCCGAGATCGGCGAGGCCGATCATATTCAGCAATTCCCGCACGCGCGCGTCGCGGTCGGTAGCAGCGGTGTGACGCAGGCCGAATTCGATGTTGCCGGCGACGGTCAGATGTGGAAACAAGGCGAAGTCCTGAAACACCACACCGATACGCCGTTGTTCGGGCGGCACTGACACACCCTTGGCGCTCATCACGGTGCCGTCGAGCGCGACTGTGCCGCTGAGTACCGGTTCAAAACCGGCAATGCAGCGCAGGACCGTAGTTTTGCCGCAGCCGCTGGCGCCGAGCAGGCAGGCGATCATGCCCGGTTCGACGGCAAAGCTGACGCCCTGCAACACGGTGGTGTGCCCGTAGGCGTGAGAGACGTCAGTAAAGTCCAAGCGTGCAGGCATGCTGAAATTATAGCGGTTTTGCAACTGATAATGATTCTTGTTAGAATTATTTCCTCAATAATTTCCGACACTTACGACCACAGCGGCGAGCCTGTCGCCGACCCACATTGACCACCGCCACCCTCCCGCAGCCCCCTGCAGCAGCCGTCACCCCGACACGCTCGGGGGCGCCGCGCGTGCTGACCCTGTTCGCGGTGGGGCTGGCCGTGGTGCTGGCGCTGCCGGTGATGGTGGTGCTGCTCAATG
Organism: Betaproteobacteria bacterium; assembly: GCA_031404395.1. GTDB lineage: Bacteria > Pseudomonadota > Gammaproteobacteria > Burkholderiales > SG8-41. Next base: position 650 of record JANNHN010000030.1, on the reverse strand, counting down.
TGCTGGCGCCGGCATCGGACACCTGGCGGCATCTGGCCTCGACGGTGCTCGGCGACTACATCCGCAACTCGCTGTTGCTGATGCTGGGTGTTGCTTTCGGCGTCATCATCGGCGGCGTCACCACGGCGTGGATCACCACCATGTGCCGTTTTCCCGGACGTCGCGTGTTCGAGTGGGCGCTGTTGCTGCCGATGGCCGTGCCGGCCTATGTGATGGCGTATGCCTACACCGACCTGTTGCAGTTTGCCGGACCAGTGCAGTCGGCGCTGCGGCAATTGACCGGATGGGGTGTGCATGATTACTGGTTTCCCGATGTGCGCTCGCTGGGCGGCGCCATCATCATGCTGTCGCTGGTGCTGTATCCCTATGTTTACTTGCTGGCGCGCGCCGCGTTCCTTGAGCAATCCGACAGCATGCTTGAAGTGGCGCGGGTGTCCGGCTACGGGCCGTGGGCCACATTCCGCAAAGTAGCGCTGCCGCTGGCGCGTCCAGGCATCGTTGCCGGCACCGCGCTGGCGCTGATGGAAACACTGGCCGATTACGGCACCGTTGCGTATTTTGGCGTGCAGACGTTCACCACGGGCATTTTCCGCGCCTGGTTTTCGCTGGGCGATCATGCCGCTGCGGCGCAGTTGTCGGCGATCCTGCTC